>NZ_PIZC01000033.1:6943-28473 GCF_019325145.1 Actinomyces sp. 594 | reverse complement strand
TGCCGCGGGCCGTGCGGCGGCGCAGCTGAGCGCCGACCCGGCTGGGCAGGCCGAGCGGGCGCGGCCCCGGTGCCGCGCCCGCTCGCGTTCGCTCAGTGCCCCTCGCGGGCGATGCGGGCGGCCTCGCGCTCGTAGGACAGGCGGATCTCCGCCTCCGCCTCCTCGCGGCCGACCCAGTGGGCGCCCTCCACGCTCTTGCCGGGCTCGAGGTCCTTGTACACCTCGAAGAAGTGCTGGATCTCCAGGCGGTGGAACTCGGAGACATCCTCGATGTCGGTGCGCCAGGAGGCCCGCTGGTCGCTTGCGGGCACGCACAGGACCTTGTCATCCCCGCCCTTCTCGTCGCGCATGCGGAACATGCCCAGGGCGCGGCAGCGGATGAGGCAGCCGGGGAAGGTGGGCTCCTCCAGCAGCACCAGCGCGTCAAGCGGGTCCCCGTCCTCGCCCAGGGTGTTGTCGATGAACCCGTAGTCGTCCGGGTAGCGGGTGGAGGTGAACAGCATCCGGTCCAGCTTGATGCGCCCGGTGGTGTGGTCGAGCTCGTACTTGTTGCGGTTACCCTTGGGGATCTCAATCGTCACGTCGAATTCCACGGCTGTCTCCGTATCTTGCGTTGCCTGCTTGTCTGGGTGCCCCGAGCGCTCGGGCCGCCGGCCGGCCCGCGACACGACGGGGACGGCGTCGCGCCGGAAGGGCCGGTCCGATAGCACTAGTGTGGACTACGACGGCGCATCCGGAGGGCAAAGCCATGCGGCCGGCCCCGGAGCGGGCCCGCTTTGCGTCCGCGGCGCGCCGCACAGGCACCGCCTACAACACCGCCCACAGCAACCCATACGCCCGCCAGATCATCGGAGGAGTCGTGCACAAGGCCCAAATCGCAGCCCTGACGGCCGCCACGCTCGTCGTCGTCGGCGCCTACTACGGCCTGGCCGACGCCCTCGACCTGGTGCCCGGCGTGCTGACCGCCTCGCCCGCCGACTACGCGGTCCAGCCCTTCCCCACCGCCTCCGCCGCCGCCAGGGAGCCCGACGCCGCCCCCGGCCTGGCCGCGGACGCGCCCGTTCCCGACGCCGGCGAGCTGGCCGCCCTGGCCAATGCGCTGGCCGGGGACGAGCGCGTCGGGAAGGCCACCACGGGGGTGTCAATCGTGGACGTGGCCAGCGGCCGGGAGCTGGTGGACCACGGTGCCGGCGCACCTTTGACGCCGGCGTCCTCCAACAAGGTCCCGGTGGCCTGGGCCGCCCTGTCCCTGATGGGCGCCGACCACACCCTGCGAACCACCGCAGTCCTGGACGGCAGCACCGTCACCCTCGTGGGTGGCGGGGACGTCCTGCTGGCCGAGGACGCCGGCGATCCCGACGCCGCCGTCGGCCGGGCCGGCCTGGGCGACCTGGCCCGCCAGGCCGCCGCGCAGCTCAAGGAGCAGGGCGTCACCAGCGTGAGCGTGGCCCTGGATGACACGCTGTTCACCGGGCCCACCTGGAATGACGCCTGGGCCTCGGGCAACGAGTCCTGGGTGGCGCCGATCCAGCCGCTGATGCTGGACGTGACCGCATACCCCTCCGGAGGGTACCCGGCCGACCCGGCCCTGGATGCCGCCGGGGTCTTCGCCGATCACCTGCGGGGCGCCGGCATCGAGGTTACGGGGGCAGTCAGCCGGTCGGCGGCGGGTGCGGAGGCCACCGAGCTGGCGGCCGTGGAGTCCGCGCCGCTGGCGGACATCCTGTCCGTCTCCCTGAAGGCCTCCGACAACACCATGACCGAGGTGGAGGGCAGACTGGTCGCCTTTGCCGCCGGTGAGGAGGCCAGTTTCGCCGGCGCCACCCGGGCCGTGCTGGGGCAGCTGCAGGCAGATGGCTTTGACACCTCCGGAGTGACCATGCTCGACTCCTGCGGGCTGGCTCTGGGCAATCAGGTGCCCGCACGGCTACTGGCCCAGATCATCGCCCGGGCGGCGGCCGACGACGCCGGCACCGCCGGGCGCAGCCTCATCGCCGCCCTGCCGGTAGGCGGCCTGGACGGGACGCTGGATGACCGGTACGTGGGTACTGCCGGCGCGGGCGCCGTACGCGCCAAGACCGGCTCCCTGGACACGGTCGCGTCCCTGACCGGCACGGTGGTCACCGCCGACGGGCGCCTGCTGGCCTTCAGCGTGATCGTGGACGGCTTTGAGGAGGGCGGGCTGTACTCGGCCCGGCTGGCCATTGACGACGCCTTGCTCACCCCGCTGGCGGCCTGCGGGTGCGGGGGCTGAACGGGTGAGCGTGACGCGCGGCGGGCCGGTTCTCGGGACTGCTCTGCGCGGGGCCGGGCGAGGGCGTGCCGGCTCCGGGGGCGCTCGCAGTGGCGCGCGCGGGAGTGGGGCCGGGGCCCCTCGCAGTGCCGCGGACGGCGTCGACTGGGAGGGCGCGCTGCGGCTGGCCCGGGTGGCTACTCCCGCGGGGCCGCACGCGCCCGGGGCGACTCGCCGCAGTGCCGTCGCGCTGCTGCGCCGCAGCGCGCAGGACGCTCTGCCGTGGGCCGCGCAGATCACCGGGCTGACCCGGGCGGCCCGGCAGGCCGCGGATACCACCACGGTGCTGGTGGTGGACCGCGTCGGGCTGCAGCGGGCCAACACTGAGGCCCTGCGCGCCCTTATGGGGCAGGTTCCGGATTCGGCCACGCAGCTCGGGCCGCTCGACCCGGCCGCGCGCGCCGCCGGCCGCGCCGCGGTGACTGCTGCAGTGGCGGGACTGCTCGGCCTGGTGTCCACCCGCGTGCTGGGGCAGGTGCTGCCTGGGGCGTGGGGAGCCGGGGCGGGCGCGGGCGCGGGAACGCGGGCGGAGGCCGCACTGCGCGCGGGGTCGAATGCGCCGCGCATGCTGCTGGTGGCACCGAATGTGCTCCGCCTTCAGCGGGAGCGGGACCTGGACCGGCTGGACCTGCCCGCCTGGGTTGCGCTGCACGAGTCCACCCACGTCCTCCAGCTGGCGGCCGCCCCCTGGCTGGTGGAGTACTTGGCCGCACAGGTGACAGATGTAGCCACCGCGCTCATGGGGCCTGCGGCCTCAGGCGAGCCGGCCGACGTGGCCCGCCTGGCCCGGGCCGTGCGTGAGGCGGCGCGCACGGGCACGGTGGAGGGTGAGCCTTCTCCGCTGCTTACCGATCGGCTGGGTGCGCAGGAGCGTGCCCGGCTGTCCGCTGTCGCCGCCACCATGGCGCTGCTGGAGGGGCATGCCGAGGCAGTGCTCGACGCCGTGGAGCCCAGCCGTATGCCCTCGGTGCACCGGCTGCGCGCGGTGCTGGGGCACTCCCGCGGGAGTGGGGCGGGCACGGCGCTGGAGCGGCTGCTGGGCGTGGAGGCCAAGCAGGCGCAGTATGTGGACGGCGCGGCCTTCGTGCGCGGCGTCGTCGGCCGGGTGGGGCATGCGGGGCTGAACGTGGTGTGGCGGGAGCCGGCGAATCTGCCGCGGCCGGAGGAGATCGGCCGCCCCGAGGCCTGGATCGAGCGCATGGGGCTTTAGCGTCGCCGTGCTGGGGCTGTGACGGCCGTGACGGCCGGCGTGGCCGGGCGGTCTACGGGGATGCCGACGGGGTGGGATGCCCGTGGGCGAGTGCCGGGCGGGGTGCGCGGCCGGATCCGGGCCATCCGGCCCGGCGTCGGCGGGGGAGGTGTGAAAAGATGCGGGTGAGGCCGAGGCTTGCGCGTCAGCCCGACGCCGCCCCAGCCCCCGCAAGTTGCTTGCCGGAGAATCACCGGACCACGAGGAGGCGCACATATGGATGCCGCGGACATGGGGCAGGACCTGCAGCAGGTGCTTATCACCGAGGAGGAGATCAACCAGCGGCTGGATGAGATGGCCGCCCAGATCGACGCCGACTATGCCGGCCGCGACCTGCTGCTGGTGGGCGTGCTGAAGGGAGCCGTGTATGTGATGGCGGACCTGTCGCGGCGGTTGCACCGGTCGGCGCCGATGGACTGGATGGCGGTGTCCTCCTACGGTTCGGGCACCAAGTCCAGCGGGGTGGTGCGCATCCTGAAGGACCTGGACGCGGACTTGACCGGCCGGCACGTGCTGGTGGTGGAGGACATCATCGACTCCGGGCTTACCCTGTCCTGGCTGCTGGGGAACCTGTCCAGCCGTGGCGCCGCCAGCGTGGAGATCGCCACCCTGCTGCGCAAGCCGGAGGCCGCGAAGGTGGAGGTGGACGTCAAGTACGTCGGCTTCGACATCCCCACCGAGTTCGTGGTCGGCTACGGGCTGGACTATGCGGAGAAGTACCGCAACCTGCCCTTCATCGGCACCCTGCGCCCGGAGGTCTACGGCGGCTGAGGCCGACCGGGGCGTGCGGGCGCCGGGCGCGTTGGGTCAGTAGGCGCGCGGCGGTAGTGCTGGCCCAGCGGGTCAGGGCTCGGCGACGACGTCGAGCGTGCCCATGCCGTAGGCGGCGTGTGAGCCGACGTTGGTGAAGCGGGCCAGCGACATCAGCCGGGAGAAGACGCGGGTGGTGGTGGCGCCGGCGACGCCGCTGATGCGCAGCGAGCCCTCCGTGGCGCGGATGGAACGGGCGGTCAGGCGTCCGCGGCGGTCGGCGCGCGGCATGCCGAGGCTCACGCGCACCGACTCAGTGTGGTCCTGCATGGTGAGCACGCCGAGCTCGTCGGGATGGAGCTGCGGCGGCTGAGTCTCGGGGGACCAGGCGTGCCAGCGGGCGTGCAGGCTCGTGGCGAGTTGCGCGGGGGTGACTCCGGGGATGTGGCGGCCGTGGGAGGTGAACACGGTGGGGCTCAGCAGCGTGATGTTCCAGGTGGTGGCGTCGTCCTCGATGGAGGGGAGCCGAGCCGCCCGCTCGGGGGAGATGCCCTCGGGGAGCTCGAGCACCCGGCCCCAGGCGGCGTGTAGGCGGCGCGGGGTCAGGGAGAACGCGTCGGGGGCGTCGAACCGGAGGAAGACGGTGCTGGGCATAGGCGTCTGCCTCTCCTCGGATCGGTGCGTACATGACGGCTCTGCGTGCTGCGACGGTACGGTCAGGTTGCCGTAGTCAGGTTGCCGTACCGGGAACATCTTGGCACCGATTGCGTAGGGGCGGGGCGGTGTTGCAAGGCGTGGTGCCTGAACAGAAGGTGCAATTGCGTGGGGTGGATATTGGATGGCGGATGGTATTCGTGGCCCGGAGTTTGAGGAGGCTGCAGGTGGCGGGAGGTGCGCTGGGGCGGGTTCGGTGGCGTCGGTGCGGCGGGGAGGCCTGGAGGTGGCGAGAGGGCCGGTTGCGGGTGTGGCGTGTGATGCAGTTGGGGTGTGTGGGGTTGGTGTGGCGCACTCCTGCGGGTCACAATTCAGTCTACGGTACAAAGTGTGGTACGTTTTGACCTCGACTTTTCCGCATGACTTCGTTGAAAGTTGGTGGCTGGAGGGGCCTTGGGGGGTGTCGGTGGCGCTTGGCTTGTTCTCAACGAAAGGTGGTAGTTTTGGCTTGGTGCTAGTCGGTCTCGTGGGGTGCTTGCGGGGTCGGTGGCGATCTCGAGCCTGGAAGTGGCGAAACGGCGCGGTTTCCAGGGGTAGGGGTCAGGAAGCACCTCGCACCTCAAGGTGCATTAAGACTCAAGCGCGCCAGCGTCGTGGCACAGGACGTACTCACGTCAGGTGGCACACCGCGCTTTCAGGTGCGTGCAGGCTACTCGGGGAGGGGTGCTGCGCGGCGGCCGTCGTGGGGTGGTGTCAAAATTGATGACAAACGCCTTCCGCGTGCGCCAGTCACGATTCGGAGGCCGCATGATTCCAACGATTTGTCCGCAGCTGCGGACGTCGTCGACAGCGTTTGTCATCGATTTTGACACCCTCGGCCGGTGCCCGGCGGATTCCGCGGCCGCAGCGAGCCGCGCGCATAGATGCCCCGCACCGCATGAATAACCCCGTATGTTCCCGTTCGGGCGGAACCCATGGCGGGGTGTTGCTGGATTACGGGGAAGGCCACTCGGCCGCGTTCGCAGGCTCGCCCTCGGGGCGGGTGCGCTAAGGCTAGGCGGTTGCAGGGTCCGCGTCGCGGCGACTGCGGATCATCGCGATGTATTCCAGCGCCTTGGCGGATAAATGACGGTAGGTGTGCCACTCGTCGTCGGCGAAGGCGTGTGCATCGTGCTCGACCTCGGCCATGGCTTCGTCGCTCAGGTCGATACCTCGCTGGGCGCATGCAGCAAGAATATTGACGGCTCCGATGAAAGGTTCGCCGCCGCGGAACTCCCCGAGATCGCCGGTCTCCAATGTGCGGTCAAGCTTGGGGAGTGCCTCTTCGAGGAACGGCCAGTACTCGGGCGCCGCGAGCCCGGACTGCGCAGTGATTTTCATCAAAACGCCACTATATCAGTGGCTCGCCGTGTTTCTGCATGCGCCTTGGTATTCACGAGGCACGGCTGCGGCTCACCGGATACGGTGAAGGCACGCCGGGCAAGGCGGTGGTTTAGCGGGCGCCGTGGTGGTTGGTAGTTAGTCAGGTGCGGTGGGGAATCGGGCGTTGACCCGATGGCTCGTGCCTCCGGGTCGGCGATTCGATACGTGTTGCGCGGGGTAGGCGCACAGGGCATCGTCGTCCCAGCGAATCGTTGGCGATGGCCCTGTTGGCCGCCGCGGGGACCGGGCTGGTCGTGCGCGCTGGTGCGCCCCGCGCGACGGTTCGGCACCGCGCGCAACGGTGGGGAGTCGTCCCCGAGCTCGGGAATCGCCCCCGTGAACCACACCCGTAAGGTGCGCGGATCATCTGCGTGCGTGGGGTCGAGACCGCGCGGACCGTGACCCACGCGTGTAAGGCGCGCAAGCACGTGAGTGGCGGCAAAGCCCTGGAGCCTCGCCGCCACCCACGGTGAATATGCGGTTGTCTGCGCGGCTTCCCGCGTGTGCTATGCGGCCGGCCATTGGGTCAGCCGCACAGCCGAGCCGCACAACCCAGCCCGGCAGGCGTGCCGACCTCTCAGCGGTTCATCCAGGTGCGGTGATCCTCGATCGGGCGGGAGTAGTGCCGGTTGGGCGGCACCGGAGTAACCCCCCGGACGGCGCCCGAGTTCGTGTTGCCGGTGGTTCCGCCCTGCGTGGAGTCCTGGCCTCCGGCGGCAGTGGGTGCGGGGACGGCTGCGGTAGGCGTGGTGCTCCCGCCGGTCGACTCGGTCGTCTGGCCTTGGGCGGTAGCAGATCCGCTCGGGGCGTCGACGCCGGCGTCGGTCCCGCCGGTCGTACCCTGCCCGGTCCCGCCGGTCGTGCCCTGCCCGGTGCTGGTTTCCGTGGCCTGCCCGGTGTTGGCGGCTTCGGTGGTGAAGCTCGGGCGGGCCACAAAGGACAGGTCCTGCTTGAGCACCGGGTTCAAGGTGGTGATGTTGACGCCGTCGCCGGTGCCCGTGGAGTGGATCAGCATGCCGTCGCCCATGTAGATGGCGGCGTGGTAGACATTGCCGAAGTAGGTGGCCTCGGTGCCGGAGCGCACCTGGTCGATGCGGCCCTCCGGGTCCTGCTCGGAGAAGAACAGGATGTCGCCGCGCTCAAAGGTGTCGCCGGCGTCGCCCGTCTCCAGCCACAGGTCCCCGTGGGCGTAGAACCAGCTGGCCAGGTTATTGGCGCGCCAGATCTTGGAGGTGCTGGGGTCCACCCCGAAGTCGACGGCGTAGCCCACCTGCGTGTTCTCATCGGCCACGTACGTGGTGTGGTCGTAGTCCCAGCCCAGCAGCACCATGCTGACGAAGGTCGAGCAGGTCACGCCGTAGGGGGCGGTGGTGCTTGAGTGGACAACCGTCCCGGTCAGCGGAGTGGGGCGGCTGGAGTCCCAAATGAGCTGGCTGCCGGCGTCGTAGAAGCTCTGGGCCCGGGACAACAGGTCCTCGACGGCGGCCGAGTCGGTCGCGCGCGTGGGCGCGGTGGGCAGCCCCTGCGGCACCGCGTAGCTGTCATCCGCCAGGGGGACGGCGATGTTGCCCTCAATGCCGTCGGGGAGGGTATCGGAGATGGAGTAGCTCATGCCCGCGCCGTCGTCGGCGAACTCGTCACCCGCGGTGTAGACGGTCCCAGACAGCCCGGAGGCGGACATCAGGTCAGAGGTGGTATCGAACTGGACGGCGGCTTGGGCCGGGGCCACTGGCAGGGCGGCGGCGATAGAAAGGGCGGCAGCGGCGGCCGCGGACGCTCCCACCGCGGTAGGGGCACATCGGCGCAATGATTTGATCGGCGACAATATTCAGGGTCTCCTGCGTCTTGGCAACGGGTTTCACTGCGGTGCGGGCCGTTCCCCGGAATCAGGGACCGGGCCGACGCAGTCATCGGGGACGTGCCCTTCCGGACTCAGGTCCCAGACCGACCGAGCACGTAACCGACACGTTAGACGACTCGAGGGGGGCTTTGCCAACCCTTTACCGCCGCCAGTGTCCTCGACTTGGTCACATTGCGGACTCACAGGCGGCGTGGAACCCGCGCCGCGCACCGGTCCCTGCCCACGCCCGGCGCGAACACGGGTGGAAGCGGGCGGAACGCGTCGGTGGTTTCCGCTAGCGTCGGAGCGCATAGACGTGCGAAGGGACCAAAAGCCGATGAACGATTCCGGTCAGATCCGGGTGACGGAGCGCTCCGCGAAGCAGGGCGGCCGCGGGGACAAGGGCGGCTCCAAGCAGGGCGGCTCCAAGCAGAATGGCGGGCGGCGTCGGGCGGCGCTGGGCAACCCGCTGCTCTGGATCGCCCCCTTTGTGCTGCTGGTGGTGCTGGGGTGGGCCCTGCTGAGCTCCATCAGCGGTTACCGCGCCATCGACACCTCGGAGGGCCTCGCCCTTCTGCAGGATCAGCCCGAGACCATCGAGTCCATTACCGTCATCGACGGCACCCAGCGCGTGGAGCTGGACCTGACCCAGGACTACACCAAGCAGCCCCGGCAGGAGGGGGAGAGCGCCCGGGACCTCGGCCGCCGCGTCCAGTTCACCTACACCGAGGCCCAGGCCGGGCAGGTGAACCGGCTGGTCCAGGCTGCGGACCCCTCCGGCGGCTACAACTCGGTGGTGCCCACCACCACCTGGTGGTCATCCCTGCTGCAGCTGGTGCTGCCCATGGTGGTGTTCATCGGCTTCATGTGGTGGCTCATCGGCCGCATGAGCGGGGACCGCAGCGGCGCCCTGGGCTTCGGCCGCTCCAAGGCGAAGGTCGGCAGCAAGGAGATGCCGGATGTCACCTTTGACGACGTCGCCGGGGAGGACGAGGCCGTCGAGGAGCTGGAGGAGATCCGCGAGTTCCTCTCCGAGCCCCAGAAGTTCCAGGCCGTGGGCGCCAAGATCCCCAAGGGCGTGCTGCTGTACGGCCCGCCCGGAACCGGCAAGACCCTGCTGGCCCGCGCCGTCGCCGGCGAGGCCGGGGTGCCCTTCTTCTCCATGTCCGGCTCGGAGTTCGTGGAGATGTTCGTGGGCGTGGGTGCCTCCCGCGTGCGGGACCTGTTCGAGCAGGCCAAGGCCAATGCACCCGCGATTATCTTCGTGGACGAGATCGACGCCGTCGGCCGCCACCGCGGCTCCGGCATGGGCGGTGGGCACGACGAGCGCGAGCAGACCCTGAACCAGCTGCTGGTGGAGATGGATGGATTCGACGCCACCACCAACGTCATCCTGATCGCCGCCACCAACCGGCCCGACGTCCTCGACCCGGCCCTGCTGCGCCCGGGCCGCTTCGACCGGCAGGTCTCCGTGGAGGCCCCGGACATGGCCGGCCGCGCCGCCATCCTGCGCGTACACGCCAAGGGCAAGCCCATGACCCGCGACGTCGACCTGGACCAGGTGGCCAAGCGCACCCCCGGCTTCACCGGCGCCGACCTGGCCAACGTCCTCAACGAGGCGGCGCTGCTCACGGCCCGCTCCAACGCCCAGCTCATTGACAACCGGGCCCTGGACGAGGCCATCGACCGCGTCATCGCCGGCCCGCAGAAGCGCACCCGCGTCATGAATGACCACGAGAAGGCCGTCACCGCCTACCACGAGGCCGGCCACGCCCTGTGCGCGGCGGCCAGCGCCTACTCCGACCCGGTCACCAAGGTCACCATCCTGCCGCGCGGCAAGGCCCTGGGCTACACCATGGTCATGCCCGCGGACGACAAGTACTCCACCACCCGCAACGAGCTGCTCGACCAGCTGGTTTACGCCATGGGCGGGCGCGCCGCGGAGGAGATCGTCTTCCGCGACCCCACCACCGGCGCCTCCAACGACATTGAGAAGGCTACCGCCACCGCCCGCAAGATGGTCACCGACTACGGCATGACCCGCTCCGTGGGCGCCGTGCGCCTGGGCACCACCGAGAATGAGACGGTCCTGGGCCTGAACGCCACCAGCCGCGACTTCTCCGAGGACGTTGCCGCCACGGTCGACGCCGAGGTGCGTGCCCTCATGGACGCCGCCCACCGGGAGGCCTGGGAGATCCTGGTGCGCAACCGGCACGTGCTGGAGGACCTGGCCACGCAGCTGCTGGAGAAGGAGACACTGCTGGAGAAGGACCTGGAGCAGATCTTCGCCCCGGTCATCAAGCAGCCGCGCCGCCCCCTGTGGCAGTCCGACGACGCCCTGGTCCTGGGTGAGGACGTGACCGGCACCTTCGCCGCCGCCGCGCAGGCCCCCGACCGTCACGCGGCCAAGGCCGCCGCCCAGCTCACGCAGGCGCAGGGACCCGACGCCGCCGAGTCCGCCGAAGCCGCCCCGGCCGCGACCGGAGCGCAGCCCGCACCGGGGCCCGACGCCGTCGGCCCCGACTCGGTGGACGCGCCGCAGGACGCGGGAGGCGCCTCTCCGGACGCCGATCGCCAAGAGGAGTGGCGGCAGTGGTGAGCGCCGCCTACGACGCCGACGGCGTGCGGCGCGCCATCCGGGACCTGCTGACCGCCGTCGGGGAGGACCCGGACCGTGACGGGCTGCGTGAGACCCCGGACCGCATCGCCCGCGCCCTGGAGGAGATGTTCTCCGGGCTCGGGCAGGATCCGGCCCGCCACCTGGAGACGGTGTTCGACGCCGACCACCAGGAGATGGTGCTGGTACGGGACATTCCCCTGTACTCGGTGTGCGAGCACCACCTGCTGCCCTTCCACGGGGTTGCGCACGTCGGCTACATCCCGGGCGAGGACGGCCGCGTCACGGGCCTGAGCAAGCTCGCCCGCCTGGTGGAGGGCTACGCGCGCCGTCCGCAGGTGCAGGAGCGGCTCACCTCCCAGATCGCTGACGCCATGGTGGAGCGGCTGGGCGTGCGCGGCGTGATCGTGGTGATCGAGGCCGAGCACCTGTGCATGTCCATGCGCGGCGTACACAAGCCCGGCGCCAACACCATCACCAGCGCGGTGCGCGGTGCGATGCGGAACGCCGCCACCCGTGCCGAGGCCATGAGCCTGGTGCTGGGCCGCCGTGCCTGAGCGGCCGTATTCGATCTCGTTGCCCCCGAAATCCGGGGGAACTGGGCGGTGTCCTATAGCCTGGGGGCGTGAACGCGATACCCATTACGGCCCCGGCGCCGCTGCCGCAGGCGCTTGCGGCGGCCTCCGCGGCCGGGCGCACCCTGGTGATGGGCGTCGTGAATGTCACCCCAGACTCCTTTTCCGATGGCGGCCGCTGGGACACCACCGAGCTCGCCGTCGCGCACGGGCACCAGCTGCTCGCTCAGGGCGCGGACATCCTCGACGTCGGCGGCCAGTCCACCCGCCCGGGCGCCGACCCGGTGACGGGGCGGGAGGAAAGCCGCCGGGTGCTGCCGGTTATCGAGGCGCTGGCCAAGGCGGGCGCGGTTGTCTCGGTCGATACCCTGCGCGCCGAGACGGCCGCCGCCGCAGTCGCCGCCGGCGCGCAGATCATCAACGATGTCTCCGGCGGGCTCGCCGACCCGGAAATGCACCGCGCCGTGGCCGCGGCGGGGGTCGTCTACATCTGTCAGCACTGGCGCGGTGACCCCGCAACCATGGACGCGCTGACCGATTACGGGGCCGCGGGCGTGGTAGCCGGGGTGGAGGCGGAGCTGCGCGAGCGTCTTTCCGAGCTTGACTCCGCCGGCGTGCGCCCGGAGCAGATCGTGGTGGATCCGGGCCTCGGCTTCGCCAAGACGCACGCGCAGTCGTGGCAGCTGCTAGCCGCTACCGAGCGGCTCAGAAGCAGCCTGGGCCGCCCTGTCCTGATCGGCGCGTCGCGCAAGCGCTTCCTCGCCGCCGCCACCGTTCCCGAGGCCGCCGCCGACCCGCTCGCCCGGGACGCAGCCACCACCGCCACCAGTGCCCTGGCCGCCGCCGCCGGCGCCTGGGCTGTCCGGGTCCATGAGGTCCCGGCCAATCGAGACGCCGTCCGCACCGCTTCCCTCTGGAAGGAACACCGATGAGCACCACTCAAGCCAACCCCGACAGGATCACGCTGAGAGGCCTGTCCGCCCGCGGCTACCACGGCCTGCTCCCCTTTGAGCGCACCGAGGGACAGCTGTTCACCGCTGACGTCGCGGTGTTCCTAGGGGAGCGCGGCACGGCGATAGCGGCCGTCACCGACTCAGTGACCGATGCGGTCAACTACGCGGACGTGGCCAAGGCGGTTGTCGGCATCATTGAGGGTGAGCCGGTCGGGCTGATCGAGACACTGGCCGAACGCATCAGCGACGCCGTACTCGCCTTCCCCCGCGTGACCGCGGTGGAAGTGACGGTCCACAAGCCCCAGGCGCCGCTGGATGTCGCCTTCGACGACGTGTCGGTCAGCATTTTCCGTGACGCTGACTCAGCTGCAGACGCCGCCGCGGACGCGCTCGCGGTAGCGCCGCCCATTGGCGCGCCGGAGTCGGCAGCAGCTCCGGCTGCGGCGCCCGAGCCGGAGGCGGCCCCGGTTGCGGCGCCCGAACCGGAGTGGTCGGCATCCGCTCCGCTGGGCGCGGCGCCGACGCCGGAGCCCGCCGTTGAGGCCCAGGTCGAGGTCCAGGCAGCGGAACCGCCTGCGGAGCCGGTGGGTGAGACCGAGGCGCCCGAGCCACTAGCGGCTCCGCCGTCGCCGCCGGAGGCACAGCCCGACTCCGACGCCGCCCTGCCCCTTCCGCCTCAGCCCAGTGCGCCGGAGCCGGTCTTCGCCGCGCCGGTGGACGCGGCCCCGCCGGCTGGCGCACCACAGGCACCCGCCGCGCCCCAGCCTTACGTCGCGCCGGCGCCCCAGCCGCCGGTCGACCCGCTCACCGTGCGTCCGCAGGCCCCCGCAGCTGTGGTGATCGCGCTGGGCGGTAACGTCGGCGGTGTGGTGCCCGCCCTGCGCACCGCGGTGAACACGCTGCGGCAAACCGATGGGATCACCGTCACCGCCGTCGCCCCGCTGGCACGCACGGCCGCCGTAGTGGCGGACGGACAGGACCAGCCCGACTACCTCAACACGGTGGTGCTGGCTACCACGACCCTCTCCCCGCGTGAGCTCCTGGGCGTGTGCCAGGGACTTGAGGCTGCGGCCGGACGCGTACGCACACGGCCGCAGGGCCCGCGCACGCTGGACGCGGACATCATCACCTACGAGTCCGTCAGGTCTGCGGACCCCGAGCTCACCCTGCCGCATCCCCGCGCCGCCCAGCGGGCCTTCGTGCTGGCCCCGTGGGCACAGGCCGACCCCTTCGCCGAGATCGGTGACCAGTCAGTGGCCGCCTTGGCGGAGGCAGCCCCGGACCGTGATGGCGTGCGCTGGCTGGCTCTCGACTGGCTGGACTCCGATCACCTGCCCGCCCTGCCGACTGGGCAGTACGTCGCCCCGCCGGAGCCCGCGGAGGGCGCCGAGCAGGACGAGCCCCACAACGAGGCCCCACAAGCGGCGCCTGCGGAACCCGGGGATCCAGCCGCTCCGGTTGCTCCTGCCGCGCCTGCCGCGCCTGCCGCTCCTGCAGCACCCGGGGAGCCAGCTGCTCCTGCTGCGCCTGCGGGTCCTGCCGCACCTGCTGCACCGCAGCCCGTCACGCCCGGGGAGCCCGCCGCTCCCGCTGCACCAGCAGCCCCCGCCGCACCGAGCTTCCTGGGCGGCGCGATAGGCGGCAATGGTGACGACGATGAGCGCGCCTGGGCCGCTCCGCCCAATTGGAACGACGTCATCGGCCGCAACGGCCAGGGCATATGATGCGCCGCACGCGCTGGACGACGGTCCTCGCGTGCTTCATCGGTCCCGGTGTGCTCGCCTGGGCGGCATCGGATCTCATGCTGCGCCACCTCGGCTGGGTCGTCTCCTTGACGCCCTGGGGGGCGGCGGTCGCCATCGCCATCGCAGCGATCGTGCTGATCGCGGGCTTGGCGGTGCGGCGCCTGCGCGAGCACGAGCCCACCTGGATGACCCCAACGGGGGCCGCCACCACGGCGGCCGCCGCGCAGGCATCCGCGCGGGTCGGCGCCGTCATCGGTGGCGTATACGCCGGAGGCCTCGCCGTCGCACTACTCCACCTGGACTCGTCGGCAATGACGTCCCTGGCGCGTTCGGCCGGCGCCTGCCTGGCGGCCTGCGTGGTGTGGACCGGCATCGGCCTGCTGGTCGAGCACTGGTGCGCGATCGGTGAGGATGATGACGACGACCTGCACTCCGGGTCCTCCCCGCATGGCAGCACAGCTTGAGCAGTCGCCGGGAGGGGCAGACCGGCGAACAGGACCCGCACGACGGCACTCGGGGCACACTCGCGTGCCGTGAGAGCATCGCCTCATGCCCACGACTCCCGGCCTGCCCCCCGACGCCGCCCCCGGCCCCGAATCATCAGCGACCCCTCTGTCCCACCCGCCCCGCCCGGGTCGGCCCGGCCGGCTCGGAGTCGGCATCATCAGCGCCGGCCGGGTCGGCGCGGTGCTCGGCTCCGCCCTGCGCGCGGTGGACCACCAGATCATCGGCGTGCACGCCGTCTCCGAGGCCTCGCGTGAGCGCGCCGAGCTGCTTCTTCCCGGCGTCCCCCTGCTGGACGTAGCGAACATTGTCGAACGTGCTGAGCTGGTACTCCTGGCCGTCCCCGACGACGCCCTGGCAGACCTCGTCCAGGGCCTGGCCGACCTGAAGCGCTGGCAGCCCGGACAACTAGTGGTACACACCTCCGGCGCATACGGCGTAGGCGTGCTCGAGCCGGCTCGCCGCTGCGGCGCCATCCCACTCGCCATCCACCCGGCCATGACCTTCGGCGGCTTCTCCACCGACGTTGCACGCCTGGTCGGCTGCCCCATGGCCGTCACCGCCCCCGCCGCCGTACTGCCGATCGGGCAGGCGCTCGCAGTAGAACTGGGCGGGGAGCCATTCGTCCTGCCGGAGGACTCCCGGCCCGCCTACCACGCCGCCCTCGCGCACGGCGCCAACCACCTGGTGACGCTGGTGAACCAGGCGGTGCGCATCCTCTCGGCCGCCGACGTGGAAGATGGCGCCGCCACCCTCGCCCCGCTGCTGTCCACCGCCCTGGATCGCGCCCTGAGAGAGGGCGAGGCAGGCCTGACGGGGCCGGTCGCGCGTGGCGACGCCGGCACGGTCCGCACCCACCTGGCGGCTCTGACCGAACTGCGCGACGCGGATGGCCGCCCACTGGACGACGTCGTCGCCACCTACCGGGAGCTCGCCCGAGCGACCGTGACGCGCCGCGAAGCCACCGGCGCACTGGGCGATCAGCAGCTGCGCGCCCTGCGTGAGGCCCTGGACGAGCCCACCGACTAGCGCTGTGCCCCAGGATCAGGCGGCGCAAGCAGGAACCGGATCATCTAGCGTTGGGTCATGACCGTCTCGACCACCCCGGACACGTCCTCCCACGCCGCCAACACCGTTCTCGCCCGGACCCGGGAGGAGCTCGCCGCAACCCTGGCCGAGGACGGCGCCCCGCGCGCCGTCGTCATGACCATGGGTGCCCTACACGAGGGCCACTTCGACCTCGTGCGCGAGGCGGCCCGCCGCGTAGGGGCAGGCGGCACCGTCGTCGTCACGATCTTCGTCAACCCGCTCCAGTTCGCGCCCGGTGAGGACCTGGACGCCTACCCCCGCACCCTGGAGGCCGACCTGGACGGCCTGGCCGCCGTCCTGACGGGGGCTGACGGGGCACTCACGGTGGGGCGCCTGGTGGTATTCGCCCCCACCCCCGAGGTCATGTACCCCGACGGCGAGCCGCAGGTGCGCATCGACCCCGGGCCGCTGGCAACCGTCCTGGAGGGCCGCACCCGCCCCACCCACTTCGCCGGGGTGTGCCAGGTGGTGCTGTCCCTGATGCACTTGACCGCGCCGCGCTGGGCCATGTTCGGCCGCAAGGACGCCCAGCAGCTCGCCGTCGTGAAGGCCATGGTGCGCGACCTGGCGGTCCCCGTTGAGATCGTCCCCGTCGACATCCGCCGCGAAGCCGACGGCCTGGCCATGAGCTCTCGCAACGCCTACCTGTCCGACGCCGAGCGTGGCCGGGCCCTGGCCCTGTCCCGGGCGCTGGAGGCGGGGCGCGCGGCCGCCCGGGCCGGTGCGAGCCCGGTCGCCATCCGTGCCGCCGCCCAGGAGGTGCTCGAGGCCGAGGCCGGCGTGGAGATCGACTACGTCGCCGTCGTCGACCCCGACTCCTTCACTGACCTGGCCGGGGCGGGACTAGGCCTGGACCCCCAGAACCTGCGGGAAGCGGGCCGGGCGGGCACCGGGCAGTCGGAGAACACGCCCGGCCAGCACGCCCACGGCCTGCTGGCGCTCGCCGCACGCGTCGGCGCCACCCGCCTGATCGACAACACGCTCGTCGAGCTGGGGTGAGTCCGCCGGCCCGCTACGGGCCAGGGCGGGCGCCGGGTGCCGTCGGGCCCGGGCGGGCGGCACCACCCGGGGACCCGGACTGCACGAGGCATTCGGAGTCGCCGGTAGTAGGCCTGAACGGCGCCACCCAGGAGTCCGGCGGCATGAGGCATTCGGAGTCGCCGGTAGCAGGCCTGAACGGCGCCACCCAGGGACCGGGCGGCACCCTGGCAGGAGCCGCGGCGGAAGTGGGTCCTACCGTGGGAGGATGCGGGTGCTCGCGCATGGTTGCGATGCTCGGTCTCGGTCCGACACGACACATCGCGTCAGGAGCAGCATGTACCCTTCCTCCCCTTCCTCCCCAGACTCCGCGCCGACAGCAGCCGATCCCTTCACGCCTGCAGGTATCCGCTTCCGCCCGGTCTCCGCACGCCTGAGCACCGCCCGCCTGGTGCTGAACCTGATTCTCAACGCGGTACTCCTGATCGGCTTCCTGGTTGCCGGAGTCTGGGTAAGCCCCTGGTTCCACATCGGGGCCGTGCTTGCGGTTGTACTTACGGTGTGGGAGGCGTGGCTGATTCCCCGACAGGTGCGGGCCATGGGGTACGCCATGGCTGACGAGCACCTCCTGTGGCGCAAGGGCATCATGTTCCGCCACATCAGCGTGATCCCTTATGGGCGTATGCAGTTCGTGGATACCTCCCAGGGGCCGCTGGCCCGCCACCTCGGTATTGCGGAGGTCAAACTGCACACGGCGTCGGCCTCCACCGACGCGACCATCAACGGGTTGCCCGTCGCCGAGGCGGAGAGCCTGCGGCGCGTGCTGTCCGAACGCGGCGAGCAGAGGATGGCGGGACTGTGAACGTGTTTCCAGCTGCCTCCGGCGACGCCGGCCTGCCGCAGAACGACTCCGGCCTGCCGCAGAACGACTCCGGCCTGCCGCGGAACGAATCCGCTCAGTCACATAGCGACGCTGCTCCGCTCGGCGGTGGCGGACGGCGTCGGGGAGGAGCCCGGCCCCGCAGCACCTCCCTGCCCGATGCCCGGCGCCAGAACGCCCAGGAACGGGGCATCTCTCTGCCGCCGGACGCGCAGTGGTCCCGGGTGCACCCCATCACCCCGCTGCTGGAGGGGTGGAAGGGCATCACCGCCGTGCTGGCCGTGCTGGTCTGGCAGAACGCCGAGTACATGCTCGAGGCCTACTCGTCGCTGCAAACGATGTGGGGGCGCACGGCGTCCCGCGTCATTGTGGGCGCGGGGCTCGGCATGCTCGGGTTGCTAGTGCTTGTCGGCGTGGCCCTGTGGCTCGCGTGGCGGATGCGGTCCTTCGCCGTCGACCATGACGCCGTCTACCTGCGCACGGGCGTCCTCAATCGGAAACTGCGCACCGCGCGGCTGCCGCGCATCCAGTCCGTCGACATCATCCACCCGCTGCTCGGCCGTATCTTCGGGCTGGGGCGGCTGAAGGTGGAAGTGGCCGGCGGTGGCGATTCGCACGTACTGATCGGATTCCTGCGGACGCGCGAGTTGGAGGAGCTGCGTGATCGGATCCTGTCGCTGGCGGCCGGAGCCCAGCTGCACGGCGAGGGTGAGGCAAAAGAGCCGAGTGCGAGCACGGGCCCGGGTCTGGAGCGGCTTGGCGAAGTCGGCGAACCGCATGGGGCGGGGCCGCGCAGTCTCCTCGTCGACCCCGATGGGGCGGCAGGACCGGGATCGTCGGGCCGCGGGATGCATGCCCCGGGGGAGCTGGGACGTGCACCCGGGGAAGCGTCCAGCGCTGGCGGGGACCAACTCGCGGGAGCCGCTGCGGACCGGTCGGCACCCCGCGGATTCGAGGACGCCATGGCGGCGCAGCCGATCCCGAAGGAGCGGCTGTCCGCCGCCGAGCACTACCTGTATGAGGTGGACTCCCGCATCCTGATCGGCTCCATGCTCCGCTCCGGAGTGACCCTGGCGACCGCCGCGGTGCTGGTCGGATTCCTGGTGCTGGTAGCCGTGTGGCTGAGAATCGAGGCTTTTCAGGACACCAGGGCGCTGGCGGTGTTCTTCAGCGTGCTGCCCATGCTGACCATACCGCTCGGTCTGGGGGCTTACGCATGGAGCCGCTTCGACAAGGGGTGGCGCTTCCGCGCCGCGGCCACGCCTGCGGGGATTCGAACGCGCTTCGGGCTGACTGCGGAGACCTCCTCCACACTCCCTCCTGGCCGGGTGCATGGCGTGCAGATCGAACAGGGGCCGCTGTGGCGTGGGCCCGACTGGTGGCGAGTGGAGGTAAGCGTTGCCGGGCGCAGCGCCGCCGAGGTCAAGTCCTCCGGGGTAGAGGACACCGGGGCAAATGTGCTGCTGCCCGTGGGGCGGCGCGAGACCGCCCTGCGGGCACTGTGGCTGGTGGTGCCCGACTTGGGCGTCGCCGATCCGGATGCATTTCTGGAGGTGGCTCTTACCGGGAGCGATCATGACGGGGTGGGCGATGTGGACTTGGATGCCGGCGCCGCAGGACGCGGCTTCATTCGCATCAGCCCGCGCGGGCGTCCGTTTTCCCCGCTGGCCTGGCGGCGGGAGGCCATAGCCCTTACCGACACCTGCGTGGTGCTCAGGCTGGGCCGTTGGTGGCGCCGCATCAGCGTGATCCCCTACGAGCGCATCCAGTCGCTGCGGTTGGTGCAGGGGCCGCTGGCGCGGCGGCGCGGCCTGGCCGCGCTGCATCTGGACATGGTGGATGCGGAGATCTCCCGCACGCTGAGCAACCTGGACCTGGCGGACGCGGCCGCCGTTGAGCGTGTCATCTCCGAGCGGGCACTGCGGCGCCGCCGGCGCGAGCGCCTGGACCGCTGGCTCGCTCGCGCCACCGAGGTCGGTTGATATGACCGTCGAGGTCGGTAGTAGTTACGTGCCGAGGTCGGTTGAAGTGGCGTGGCGGCCCGCTCCTTACTGTCCAGGGACCGTTGTCCTCCTCACGCTGTCTTCTCTGTCACGACACTGCGTTGGGCCAGTCTGGTGCGTCTACGCTTGTGAGCGATGAGTAGTCGCACTAGGACGATGATGACGTCCAAGATTCACCGCGCCACAGTGACGCAGGCCGACCTGGACTACGTCGGCTCGATCACCGTGGACGCGGATTTGCTGGACGCGGCGGACCTGCTGCCCGGCGAGCGGGTGGACATCTGCGACTGCACCAACGGCAGCCGCCTTTCCACGTACGTCATCCCCGGCGAGCGCGGCGCGGGGGAGATCTGCATCAACGGTGCCGCCGCTCACCTGGTCAGTCCCGGCGACATCGTGATTCTCATCGGCTACTCCCAGCTGAGTGATGACGAGGCCCGCAACTATCTGCCGCACGTGGTGTTCGTTGATGAGAACAACCAGATTGTCGAGCGCGGCACCGAGCCCGGACAGATTCCCGCGGACTCCGACGTAGCCCGCCTCCAGGGCTTGCGGTCCTCTGGTCTGCCCCTGGCTGCGGTGCGTGACTGAACTGCGCATTGCTAACTGTTGGGCAAGTCGAGCCGATGCCGTGTCCTCGTTTCCCGACGGCACTAGCGGACCATACGGAGCCGGATCTCCTGTTGAGCGCCACCGCTGACGGTTCGCGCACGTTGGGAGTAGGGGCGGCGCACGCTTAGGGATGAAGACTCCGGCGTGCGATATACCCAAATATGGCTAGATTCCAGGGAAAAGTGATGGTTGCCCGAAAATCGGGGCGGTTGGTTGATGTAGCTCCAGCGTGCGCCGACATCCTCGGCGCACGCTGGAGGCTTAGCGCGCCCCCGCAGCCCGACAAAGATTCCGCATTATTCCGGGGTTTTGGGGAAGGGCAACGCGAACTGAGCGTGCGGCACCCAGGATCGCCTGCGCGACTATGCGGCGAATGCGCTCCTCTCCGGCCGCAACATCCTGTCCGGTCAACCGCATGGGCACGTAGCCGGCGGCGAGCGCAGCCTGGTCGCGATGGCGATCAAGCGCGAACTGCTCGTTCGACGAGTGGAACTCCCAGCCGTCCGTCTCTACGATCAGCCATCCCTCAACCAGCATGTCAACCTCCCCTATCCCCTCGACGATCACCCCGGTGTCCACCGACAGGTTGATGTCACGTAGTGCGAGCCTGGTACGAGTCTCCAGAGGGGACCGCGTAGCAGGTTCTGCGCGTTCCAACCGTTGTTTGGCCTTGGCGCTGTAACGCCCGGTCAGAAGCTCCGCGACTTCCGCTTTCGTGGTGTCGCCGCGGTGGAGTGCAGCATCCGCAACGCATATGGCGTCGAGCTCATCAAGGCATTTCAGGCAGCAGGCTACGACCTCGGCCGGAACCACCAGGGGGAAGCCGTCCACAGTCATCGGTGTGAGTTGTGTTTTCCGATGTACGACTACGTCGCTCAAGTCACGGTGCGGGCTTGATCTGACTCCGCGATTACTGGGCACCGCCAGGTGCAGCGATTTGGGCTTGCCCCACATGGGGTAGCCGAGTACCTCGGCGGCGCTCGCGCAGGTCAGGTGCGCTCGAAACTGCCTGCACTTGACGATGCGTGGATCTGTTCCTGGGATTGCGAGGAATCTCGGTGCGGGGCGGTAGAGCAGCTCGGCCGCGAGGGCGGCCTCGACGGCGCGCTTGTCCTGCGCACCGCGGACGACCTCATCGTCGTACGCCGCGCCGTTCAGGGTCGCGACGCGTTCCAGCAGGAGCTCGAGCTTGATGTCCATGAACGAATGATGACCTCGTGCCCGCCGAGTCGTGTAGCCCCAAGCGCCTGCCTGTGGATAACTCTCCAACAGCGGCGGAGAGCAGTCGTAACCTGTGGATGAAAGTATGTGCGAGTTCGCCGGGCCTCGGCCCAGATGTGGGACGGGACAACAGCTTGGGCGAGTG
>NZ_PIZC01000033.1:0-6613 GCF_019325145.1 Actinomyces sp. 594 | reverse complement strand
CGGCGACCACCGGTGAAACCGGTGGTCGCCGGGTGTGGGGCGCTCGGGCTGAGCGGTTAGACTCGCGCGCGTGAGTGAAGCCCTCGACAACCAGCAGACTTCCGCGCCGCAGGCCGCCGAGCCGAGCGCATCCCGGCCCGAGCCCAGGCAGGCCGCCCCATCGTCGGGCGACCAGTTCCGGATCAGGTCCGACAAGCGCGAGCGCCTGCGCGAAGAGGGCTGGGAGCCGTACCCGGTTTCCGTGCCGCTGACCACCACGATCGCCGCCGTGCGCGAGCGCTACGGCCACCTCCAGGCCGGCGAGGAGACCGAGGACGTCGTGGGGGTCGCCGGGCGCGTGGTCTTCCTGCGTAACACCGGTCGGCTGTGCTTCGTCACCCTGCAGGACGGTGCCGGCGCGACTCTTCAGGCGATGCTGTCGGCTAAGTCCCTGCCGGGCGAGGGCCACTCGAGTCTCGCTGCGTTCAAGACTGATGTCGACCTGGGCGATCACCTGTTCGTCCGCGGGCACGTGGGCGCCTCCCGCCGCGGCGAGTTGTCCGTCTTTGCCGAGCCGGAGCTATGCGCGGACGCCGACCCCGCGGACCTGACCAACCTGGGTGACGACGCCGTCGCCACCCCCGCGTGGCGCATCGCCTCCAAGGCACTGCGGCCCCTGCCCAAGACTTGGACCAACGAGGCCGGTGAGGCGGTGACGCTCTCGGAGGAGCAGAGGGTGCGGCGTCGGGAGCTGGACCTGCTCACTCGCCCGGCCGCCCGCGACATGGTGCGCACGCGGGCCGCCGTCGTGCGCAGCCTGCGGGAGAACTTCTACGGGCGCGACTACGTCGAGCTGGAGACGCCGGTGCTGCAGGCGATTCACGGTGGCGCCGCCGCCCGGCCGTTCGTCACGCACATGAACGCGCTGGATATGGACCTGTACCTGCGCATCGCCACCGAGATCTACCTCAAGCGGGCCGTGGTCGGCGGAGTGGACCGGGTCTTCGAGATCGGCCGGATCTTCCGCAACGAGGGCATGGACTCCTCCCACTCCCCGGAGTTCGCGGCCCTGGAGGCCTACGAGGCCTACTCCGACTACAACGGCATGGCCGAGCTGACCCAGAACCTGGTGCAGCAGGCCGCCCGCGACGCCTTCGGCCTGAGCGAGGGCGAGGAGATCGTGCGCCTGGCCGACGGCACCGAGTACGACCTGTCCGGCCAGTGGCGCAGGCTCGACCTGTACACCTCCGTGTCCGAGGCGGTGGGGGAGGAGATCACCGTCGCCACCCCCCGCGAGCAGCTGGTCCGGATTGCGGAGCGGCTCGGCCTGGAGGTCGACGACTACGCCGTGGCCGGCAAGATCGTGGAGGACATCTTCGAGGAGACGGTCGGCAACGACCTATGGGAGCCGACCTTCGTCTTCGACTTCCCCGAGGACACCTCCCCGCTGACGCGCTACCACCGCTCCCGTCCGGGACTCACCGAGAAGTGGGACCTGTACATCCGCGGCACCGAGACGGCTACCGCCTACTCAGAGCTGGCCGACCCGGTCATCCAGCGCGAGCGCTTTGAGGCGCAGGCGCTGGCCGCTGCGAAGGGGGACCCGGAGGCAATGGTGCTGGACGAGGACTTCCTGGTGGCCATGGAGCAGGGCTTCCCGCCTTGCGGCGGCATGGGCATGGGTGTGGACCGGCTGCTTATGGCCCTGACCGGGCAGGGCATCCGCGAGACCATCACCTTCCCCCTGGTGCGGCGGGGCTGAGTCGGCCGGGCGGGTCGAGTCGGCCCGCCCGACGACGACGCGCACCTCCCACGGTTCGGTCGCGCCGCGCCGGGCGCATGGGGCATAGCGGCAGTCGGTCAGGCCACGCTCGTGAGTGGGCGTACTTCTCGTCACCGCTCAAGGAGCGCGGGCAGTTCACTCAGCGACTTGATGCAGCCCTGGATGCGGCTGATGTCGGACCGGTCCAGGTGGAACGCCCGCCAGCCTGCGGCGCGTGCCCCGAGCACGTCGATTTCGACGTCGTCGCCGATGTAGGTGAGTTCTGCGCTCGGTGCGTTGAGCATCTCGGCTGCCCGGTCGAATGCCTCCCGGTGTGGTTTCGCGGCACCTAAGGAGTCGGAGGTGAGCACGCAGGAGAAGAACTTGCGGACGCCGATCCGCTCAAGCTTTAGCTCCTGCTGCCGGTCCTCACCATTGCTGAGCACCACGAGCTTGAAGCCGCGGTTGCGTAACTCCTCCAGGCACGGCAGCGCATCGGGGTAGGCCCGCCAGGCACGCTCGTACTCGGCCAGGTAGGACGTGAAGAGCCGGTCCAGCTGTGCCTCGCCGCCGACAGTCTGCCCCAGCGCCGTGAGCAGCTCCGCCATGCGGAGGTGTCGCTGCTCGGTAAAGCTAATGTTCCCGTCTCGCCATGCCGTGAAGTGCTCCTGCTCTGCCCGAATCCAGGCGTGGTGCAGCGACGGCGTAGGGTCGATCCCCATCAGGCGAAGAAAGTTGTCCAGGGCGTCGTCTGCCGCTGCCCTGTGGCCCATGAGCGTCCCGTCGATGTCAAAGACGATGACCGTGCCGGTCATGGGGCGATCCTCCTGATGATTCATAACGGACCACATCGCGATTCCTGTGCGTTGTTTACTACGCGCGCTCCGCGCTGATGCGTGCCCATTATTCGACGCTTCAGGGGAAGCGGATGTGTCGGTAACTCACTCGAACCGTACCGTCGTGGAGGCAACCATCCGGGACGCCGCCCGCGTGCTCGCCAACACGGCGACACCGACCAGTGCCAGACACGCGCCGAGCACCACGTAGTAGGAGGCCGCAGGCCAACCGACTCCCCGCGACGAGATACCGACGATGACGATCCACGCCGTGTACACCGCCGCACCGATGCACAGCGCCAGCACGGTGATCACGGGAAGCAACATCTCCCAGGCGGTGGCCCGCCGCAGGGTCTGGTGGGGCATCCCGATCAGACGCAGCAGTGACAGCACCCGGCGCCGCGCCAGCAGTGAGGAGACGGTGGACACCGCCAGCGCCGCCGCCGACACCCCCGCGGCGATGAGTATGCCGATATAACCCAGGGCGGCGAACTGGTTCTCCAGCGCGGAGTCGGAGGCGACCACATTGTCGAAGCGTGAGATCGGGTAGTGGGTCAGCCCTTCACCCATGGCGGTCACCACGGCGGTGCGCGCCCGCTCAACCGAGGCCGCTTCGCCGTCGGTGGCGACCAGCAGCGTGGCCGCGGCATCGGTCTCGGGAGCGGTAAGCGGTCGCGGATCCGCGACGTCGTTGACGAGCCAGTCCCAGGACACGCTCACCCACTGCGAGTCCATGGTCGCGCCCGAGGAATCGGCGTTGAAGGCGCCCAGGGCGCGGGCGTCCGCCGTCCGCAGGGCGAGCCGCGGGGAGGTGTCCTCGGCGCCATACGGCGCCTCCCGGGCGACGACGACGGCGCTCACGCCCTCGACCTGCGCGATCTGCGGGGCCGCCTGCTCGAGCGCGTCCGCGGCGCCGGGCTCGGGCAACGTATACAGCGTCGTCGGCGCCAGGTAACCACTGCCCTGGTTGAGTTCCGGGGTGCCGGCCGCGGCGGTGACGGCTACAGCGAACAGTGTCACCGCGTACACGGCGACGACGAGGCCGCCGACGGCGCGGAAGGCCGCCCTGGGATGCTGGACCATCCTGCCCAGACCGATCACCTGCGCCGCGTTGCGGGCGCGGCGTTGCACCAGGCGAGCAGCCCATGAGGTCAGCAGGGGACCGGCCCACAGCAGTCCCAGCATGGTCAGCACGAATGAGGCCACCAGCAGAGGGGCGATGGGAATGTCAACGGCTGTTCCTTCACCGGTGTCTACGGCGTTGGCGAGAACCCGCACCGCCGTCAGTCCCGCCAGACCGAGCAGCAGGGGCAGGAGGGAGAGTAGACGCGGCGGGCGTTCGCGGCGTTCGCGGGAGGCACCCAAAGGGCCGACATCGGCCCGCAACGTCGTCCACCAGGTCACCACCGCCGCCATCAGGGGGATGGCGACGACGGTTGCGCCGATGACTCCCGGCGAGGTCAGCAGATCGCGTGGGAAGAAGGTCGAGGAGCCGATCTCGATGCGTGCCGCCAGCGGGATGAGGAAAAGATACAGGACGACACCGAGCAGTGCTCCCAGCAGGGCCGTCACGGCGGTCTCCGCCGCGGCGATCCGCGCTACTCGTCCAGGAGTGGCGCCGATCAGCCGCAGGGTGGCGAAGCGCTCTGCGCGCTGAGCCGCACCGAGACCGGTGACGATGGCGATCAGCAGCAGCACCGGTACCAGCACGGCGATCGCTCCGATGATGGCGACGATCCGGTAGGCCGTGGAGGCGTAGTCGTAGCCGATGAACTCGGTAACCACTTGGGGAGCGCTCATACCCTCCCACGCCAGCACGCGTGACTGCTCCACCCCGAGCACCAGTACCAGGGAGTCCGGCCCCTCGATAGCGTCGTCGGACAGGACTCCCACTTGCTCGCCGTAGCGCTCGCCCAGCTGGTCTGCCGACGCGGCATCGATGAGTTCGGCCAGGGCGGGGGAGGCGAGGTACTGGCCCGGGTGGGGGACGACGTCGGAGCCGGGGATCCGCACCCGGGTGTCCGGTGTGGCGGCGACCATGAGGATGGTGATCAGGTGATCCTCGTAATGGTCGATGTCCGATACGGCGGCGGCCGTCTCCGGCGTTAAGACGGTGTCCGCCGCCAGTACCTGCCTCACCCCCGGATCAGTCACCATCAGGTCGGTCCAGGTAGAGCGCTCCGAACGCACCCCGAATGCTTGTCCGGCGGCGGCCAGCAGCAGGAAGAGTGCGACGCCGATCATGACGCCCGCGGTAATACCCGCAAGACGGCGGCGAGCGGCACGGTCTCCGGCCACCACCAGGCGGGTCAGGGGGAGCGTGGTCATCGTGCCTGCTCCTCGCCGTCGGACCGAGCTGCGACGAGCAGGCCGTTGTTGAGGCTGACGCACCCGTCGCGGATGATCACCTCGCGGTCGGCGTAGGCGGCGACGCGGGCGTCGTGAGTGACGATCACCAGAGCGGAGCGCGCCGCACGCGCGGCCTTGAGCAGGGCGCCCATCGTCTGCTCGGCGGCCAGGGAGTCCAGGGAACCGGTGGGCTCGTCCGCGAACAGGATGCGCGGCGAAGTGACCAGGGCGCGGGCGACGGCGACGCGTTGTGCCTGCCCGCCCGAGAGTTGCGTGGGCAGCTTGTGCTCGTGCTCGCCCAGGTCGAGGGCCGTCAGTTGGGTATGCGAGCGTTCCAGGGCCTCCCGGCGCGAGACGCCCGCCAGCAGTAGCGGCAGCGTGACATTGTCCAGCGCCGACAGATCCGGCAGGAGCTGACCGAACTGGAAGATGAAGCCGAACTCCGCGAGGCGCAGGCGGGCGCGTGCGGCCTCGTTCAGGGTGGCAACGTCGCGGCCGCCGTAGAGCACGCTGCCGGCGTCGGGTGTCAGCACTCCCGCCAGCACGTGCAGCAGCGTGGACTTGCCCGACCCGGAGGGGCCGGTAATGGCCAGGACCTCGCCCGCGGCGATGTCGAGGTCGATGCCGCGCAAGGCGCGGGTGGCGCCGAAGGCAAGCTCCAGTCGGCGCGCCCGCACGATCACCTCGGGTGCCGAGGCGGGGGAGGACGTGGATGAAGCGGCTCCTGTAGGCGCTGCAGACGGCAGGGCTGAAACGGATACGGAGGATGAGTCTGAGGGTGCGGTGCTCATGCCCGAACCTCCCGGCGCAACTCGTTGAGGCGGGCAGCGGTTAGGTCGATCCAGCGCAGGTCCGCCTCCAGGTGGTAAAGGGCGTGGTCGGCGACGAGGATCGTGTGCAGGTCGGCCCCCTCCTTGCGGCGGGTGAGCTCCCGCATGCGCTGGGTGTGGGCGGCGCGTTGCAGGTCCAGGAGGTGCTCGGCGTCGTCGTCGAGCAGGATGGCGATGATGGTCTTGGCAAACAGGTCGGCCTGAATGGAGTCGGAGGGGACCTCGGGGCTGCGGATCCACTCCTCCACGGCGGCGCGTCCGGTTTCGGTGATCTCGTAGCGTTTGCGTTCCGGTCCGGCACCGGCTTCGGCGCCGAGCTGGACGATGAGACCGTCGCGCAGCAGTCGGGCGAGGGCGGCGTAGACCTGGCCGAAGGCGAGCGGCTTGGTGTCGGCGAACCAGCGGTCCCAGTGCGTCTTGAGGTCGTAGCCGTAGCCGGGGCCGGTGCCGAGTAGGCCGAGAAGCGTGAGGCGGGTATCCATGAGTGTGACTATACACGCGAAGTATACCTGTGGCGTGTAGATGAGTGTAGGTCGGTTGGGCGCTCGCTAGTCGAAGTTCGGCTGAGCAAACTGTCCGAGATTGGCATGAATGTCCGCGGATGGCCCTCTCGCGTCTTGCGGGCCGTTGGGATCGTGCCGTTTTCAAGGGGCGCTGGGCGGGGTGAGGTGGGGTTTGTGCCGTTCTTGGACATCTTGGACAGTTGCGGTGGCTGTGGTGCCTCTGGCTGGGCCCGCCCGGGTGGTGGTGTGGGTGGGTTTAGTGTTCTTGTTGGGTTTCGGCTTGGTCGGTGAGGTAGGTGATGGTGCGGACGATGTTGTATGGGGTGGTGGTGTTGGTGGTGGTGATGGTTCCGG
>NZ_PIZC01000032.1:0-23390 GCF_019325145.1 Actinomyces sp. 594 | reverse complement strand
GCGTGCACCCACCAACGACACACCCACCTTCCCGCACCATCCCAACGATCCCAACCCGCACCCCCTCAACCCTGATGAGAAACGCTCAATACAGTGGTCGACGCTTACGACGTCGATGGCCACCTGGTAGCGGGCGGCGAGCTTGTCACACCTGCTGACCGCTGCGCGGTGTCGCGCGAGGCGGCCGAGGCAGTGAACTGCAGCGGGCTTGATGGAGGCAGCGCTGCTCGCTAACGCAGCCGGAAACCCCGGCCGCTGCCCGCTTCTAAACCAAGAACCGTCAGCCCGGGTCACGACGGCCACTGGCTACCGAATTACATATACGCGCATCCCTTCGCGGATTCGTGGGCGTAGCCGCCCACCTTTGCATAGAAATCGCGAACTCGTTGGGGAACGTCCCGCTCCGACAGACGCCTGAACCACCAGGCATCACCGCGCCGCTCAGCCTCCTGCATGTACCAGCACTTATATTCCAGGATCTCGAGCGCACTCTCCAGCGCAGCAATTTTCATGCGCGTCTTATGACGCTGATCCTCATACATTCGACGCCGCTCCGCTATTGTCGAATCGCCCTCAAAATATAGATCCATGAAATGTTTAATGCTGGCGAGGGACATGCCAGTCTCCTTTAGAGTATGGATGATGAACAGGGCCTCAAAATCGTTCTCCGTGAAAATGCGCACGCCCGCTGAATTACGTGCCACGAAGTCGAGCAGACCGCGCCTTCCGTAATACCGCAGAGTGGTCTCAGGCACGCCCGTCCGTTCAGCCACATCCTTCACCGTGTATGTCTTGCCGTCCGGCATGAAGCACCTCCGATCCGCCCCAAGACCTTGCCTTAGACCATGGTCTCAAGTGTACACCTGCCCTTGTGACGCCGGGCACCAAGCCCGGCAACACCCAAAGGAGCAGCATGACAGGCAGATCTTCATCGCACGGATCAAGGACGGGGTCACCGACGAGATGGTGACCGAGCGCGTCTCGGCGAACAGGTGGGCAACTACTGCAACGCGAACAGTTTCACCGCCGTCCAGGTAGAAGCGTTAAGCGACACCACTCCTGCAGCCGACCCAGTACACACAAATACACGATACCCACTATGGAGGACACTTTGGACAACAACTTATTCGAACTCACCCGTCGGCGCAGGTCTATACGACGCTACCGCGGCGAGCCCGTCGCCGACGAGGTGATCCGAGAAATCATGCGCGTGGCCCTGACGGCACCGAGTTCCTTCGGGCACGACGCGGTGGAGTTCATCGTTGTGAGGGATCCGGACATGATTCGGCAAGTCGGTGCCTGCAAGACACTGGGCGGCTCTCAAGTGGAGGGCGCGGCCGCCGTGATCGTGACGATGGTCAAGACAGCCGACACGCGCCAAGCCGAATTCTGGATCGAAGACGGCGCCATAGCCTCGGCCTACATACTGCTTGCCGCAGAACAGTACGGACTGGGCGCATGCTGGGTACAGATCCGGAACAGGACAGGGCGTCACGACACCTCCGACAAGGAGATCCGCGAGCTGTTGGGGGTGCCGTCCGGCTACACGGTGCTGAACCTCGTGGCTATCGGAGAGAAGGGCGAGCTTAAGCCTGCCTACACCGACTCCGACCTGCCCTGGGACGACGTGCATTACGAGGGGTTCTAGACCTCCGTCTGACTTCGCCACCCAGGTGCCGCTCACTGGGGCCAGGCGGCCTCGGCCTGGGCAAGCGCCTCCTTGGAGTCCAGTTCGCCGCGGGTCCACTGGGTCAGGGCTCCCCACAAAGCGTCCGTGCCCACTCCCGACGGCATCGAGTCGGAGGCGTCGAAGCGGATCACGGACTGACGCGACTGCAGCAGCACAGTGGCGCGCCTGGCGACGTCGGAGCGCATCCGTGAGGCGTCCACGCTCCGGTTGGCGGTGGCTACACCACCGAGGTCAACCCGTGCCTGCGCCCACTCGGCGCTGGACAGGTAGGTCATTACCGCCGCAACGGCATCGGCATCGGCCCCGCCGGCACCTTCCCCTGCGGCGGATGCCCCCGCGGACAGCTGCACCAGGAAGTCGCCGCCTACGATCACCGGGGCGCCGGCGTCGTCGTCAGCCACCCCCGGGACGAGGAACGCGGAGACAACCCCACCCGTCACCGCGTACGTCGGTGTGGCCGTGGCCTGGGTCGCGGCGGTGCCTGAGCCCGCGGCACCACCGACGGCGACGACCTCGGCCCCCTCGGGCAGCAGGTTCTCATACCCGGAGGAGGCGTGCAGCATGTAGCAGGACCCATCCAGCAGCTGTGCGCCGGCCTCCTCCACCGTGGTATTCACTGCCTGCACGCCGCCACCGGGAACATGCCCGTCGGCCAGGAGCAGGTCGCCCACCGCGTCCAGGGCACCCACCGCGGAGGCATCATCCAGGGCGACGGCGTGGCCCGCCCAGGCGTCATAGGCGCCGACTCCACCGGTCGCCAGCAGCGCATCCTCCAGCCAATCACTCACTACCCAGCCGGTAGAGTCACCGTCGGAAGCGCCCAGGCACCAGGGGGTGACGACGGCGTCGGTACCTCTCTCCTCAGCACTGCTGTCTTGCGCGTCCTCAGCCTTCTCGCCGTCTCCGTCCGCGGACGTGCTATCGCCGTCGGCGGCATTGTCGGCAGCAATCCGCGCGGTGAGCGCAACCAGCTCATCCCAGGTCGTAGGCACCTCGTAGCCGGCCTGCGCGAAGGCGACCGGCGAGTACCAGACGAAGGACTTGACCGACGCCATGAGCGGGGCGGCGTACAGAACGCCGTCAACCGATCCCGCCTCCATCCAGGAACGGTCCCAGCCCAGCTCCACATTCGCACCAACCGAGTCCGGCATACCAACGAGCGCATCGGCACGGGCCAGATCACTCACCAATCCGGGTTGGGGAACCACCGCCAGGTCCGGCAGGAGGGTGCCGGTCGGCGGCTGCTCCGCACCCGTTGCGTCGGCCGGGTCCGCCTCCGGATCGTCACCGGCTCCCGGCTCCTCCAGCGTCTGCCGCAGCACCGCCTCCAGATCGTCCGAGCCGTTCTGGACCACGTCGATGCCGGTGCACTCCTCGAACTGCTCCAGGGATGCATCGAAGCGCTCCGCCTCCGTACCGGTGAAGGCGGTGGCGATGGTGACCGTGGTGCCGTCGGGGAAGGTACCGTAGCCGGCCAGCGCCGCACAGGGGTCCGTGGAGGACGCGGTGGGATCGACGTCGTGGCCCGTGGAGCAGGCGGTCAGGCCGCCTGTGAGCAGCAGCAGCGCCGCCGCTGCGGGGGCGAGGTGGGCGGCGGTGCGGTGCAGGGCGGTCCGCGACGATCTCATGAGCTCCTCCGAGTCCTCTCAACGATTGCGTCCAACACGGCCGCGCAACCATCGTGCCATACCGTATCGGTAACGATGTCCCCTTGCTCCTTAACCCACTGCGGCGCCGAGCCCATTACGGCCCCGACGCCCGCCCACCGCAGCATCTCGACGTCGTTGGTGCCGTCGCCCACGGCAATGGCGTGGCCGGAGTCGGTGCCTAGCCGGGTCACAAGCGCCTGAAGGGCGGAGGCCTTCGTAATGCCCTGCGGGGCGACGTCGAGCCACGCGGTCCAGCCGATCGCGTACTCCACCGAGTGCAGGGCGGCCCGCCCTACGACGGCGCTGAACTCGTCCACCGGCATGCCCGGGGCCCGCAGCACCACGCGGGTGACCTCCCCTCGGCGCAGCTCCTCCAGGGGGACCACCGTCTGCTTCTCAATCAGCTCCCCGTCGGGGAAGGGCCGCGAGACGCGGAAGCCGGCGCCCAGCTCCTCCACCGCGATGATCCCGTCCGGGACCGCCTCCAGCAGCGCGTCAATAGCATTTGCCGGGTTGAAGGTGCGCGAGTCCACGACCTCGTAGCCACCCGGGGCGGCCGGGTTCATCCGCAGCGTTATGGCTCCGTTGGCGCACACCATCCACCCGTCGGTCAGCCCGATCCGGCGGGCCACCGGCAGGGCGGCGGTGATGCCGCGCCCGGTGGCGATGACCACCTGCACGCCGTAGTGGCGCATACGGGCGATCGAAGCCATAACACGCTCGGAGACGCGGCCGTCCAGGTCCAGGATGGTGCCGTCCACATCCAGGGCCACCACCAGCCGCTCATCAGGGAACAGGTGGGCCCGACCGCCCGGACCCGCGCCGTCGGACTCCAGGCGGTCCAGGTCGGCCATGCGGGCGCGCACGAGCGCGTGGTAGTCGTCGTGAGACAGTGGGCGGTCGTATCCGGGCCCGTATACGCCGACCGTCTGGGAGTTCCAGGCTGCCGAGCCGATCAGGGGGGCGCCGTCGTCGTTCCGGGTCGGCATTAGATAACCAGCCGGACGGAGGCGGGACGCGCCCCGCTATCGCCGTACATGGTGCGCACGTCAGGCGACCGGCTCGATGACCTCGAGGCCGCCCAGGTAGGGGCGCAGGCCCTCCGGCACGACGACGCTCCCGTCCGCACGCTGCTGGTTCTCCAGGATCGCGACCATCCAGCGGGTAGTGGCCAGCGTGCCGTTGAGCGTGGCCACGGGCGCGGTCTTGCCGTCACGGCGCTCCCGGATGGACAGCCGCCGCGCCTGGAAGGTGGTGCAGTTGGAGGTGGAGGTGACCTCCATCCAGCGGTTCTGGGTGGGCAGCCAGGCCTCGCAGTCGAACTTGCGAGCGGCGGAGGAGCCCAGGTCGCCGGCGGCGGTGTCGATCACCCGGTAGGGCAGGCCCACCAGGGCGAGCATCTCCTCCTCCATCGCCAGCAGCCGCTGGTGCTCCTCGGCGGCGTCCTCGGGACGGCAGTAGGAGAACATCTCCGCCTTGTTGAACTGGTGCACGCGGATGATGCCCCGGGTGTCCTTGCCGGCGGCGCCGGCCTCACGCCGGTAGCAGGTGGACCAGCCCATGTACCGCCTGGGCCCAGCGGACAGGTCCAGGATCTCATCGGTGTGGTAGCCGGCCAGGGCAACCTCGGAGGTGCCGGTCAGGTACAAGTCGTCGGCGGGCAGGTAGTAGATCTCGTCGCTGTGGGCGCCGAGGAATCCGGTACCCCCCATCACCTGCGGGGTGACCAGGGTGGGGGTGGTCATGGGGATGAAGCCGTGCTCTACGGCCTTGTCCAGGGCGGCGGTCATCAGAGCCAGCTCCAGGCGCATGCCCCAGCCCTTGAGGTAGTAGAAGCGGGCGCCGGAGACCTTGGCGCCGCGGCGCGTGTCGATGATGTCCAGGCCCTCGCCGAGCGCCAGGTGATCCGCCGGCTCGAAGCCCTCCGCGGCGAAGTCGCGCGGCTTGGGGCCCTCGTGGCGCAGGACCACGTAGTCCTCCTCGCCGCCGGAGGGGGCGCCCTCGATCAGGTTCTGGAACCGGGAGGTGAGCTCGTCAAGCTCTGAGGCGGCGGCGTCGGCAGCAGCCTGCGCCCGGCGGACCTGCTCGGCCAGTTCCTTTGCGCCCCGCAGGGCGGCCTCGCGCTCCTGGGGGGTGGCGGCCTTGCCGACCGACCGGGAGACCGTTTTCTGCTCGGCGCGCAGGGACTCGAAAGCGGCAAGGCTGGTGCGGCGCGCCTCGTCCGCCTCAATGACGCGGTCGACCAGGGAGACGTCGGCGCCGCGGGCACGCTGGCTGGCACGGAAGGGCTCGGGGTTCTCACGAAGCGCACGCAGATCGATCATGGGGGCGAGTCTAACCAGGCAACCGCAGCACAGAGGGTCTCGACCGCAAACAGCATGAGAACCGTGCGGGCGTGATCTACAGTCAATACCAATAAGCCAACCCCGATTTCTACCCCCCGACCCATCCAGTCGGATCGTGCTACGGACTCAGGACCGCTCATGCCCACCACCACTCTTCCCTCCTTCTCCCAGCTGAGGGCCTTCGTCGCGCTGTGCGACCACCAGCATTTCGGTGAGGCTGCGGCGGCCCTGGGCGTGAGCCAGCCGAGCTTGTCGCAGGCGATCACCGCGCTGGAGAAGCGCGTGGACGGGGAGCTCGTCGAACGCACCACCCGCCGCGTCCTGGTCACCCCGCTGGGCCAGGCACTGCTGCCCTATGCGCGTGAGGCCGTGCTAGCCGCAGAGTCTTTCAACGAGGCGGTCACCAATCAGGGTGCCGCTCTCGCCGGCACCCTGCGACTGGGAATCATCCCGACTCTTGCCCCCTACCTGGTACCGCTCATCCTTGACGGGCTCGGCCGGGAGCTGCCCCTGCTGAACCCCGAGTTGCGGGAGATGGTCACCGGTGACCTGCTGGACATGCTCGCGCAGGGCCGCCTTGATGCGGCCATCATCAGCACCGACGTCGACCTGCCTCACTCCACGGCCATCCCCATGTATGACGAGCCGCTAGTAGCGCTCGTTCCTGCCGACCACCCCTGGGGGGGCCGCAACGACGTCCTCCCCTCCGAGTTGGACGGGCAGCGACTGCTGCTGCTCGACGAGGGCAACTGCCTACGAGATCAGACCCTGGCCCTGTGCCAGCGCTACGGCACCAACCCGCCCTCCGCAGTGGCCACCACACTGTCCACCGTGGTGCAGATGGTCGCCAATGGCGCCGGTGTCACGGTTATCCCAGAGGGGGCGGTGCGCCTGCTCTCCGGGGAGGGATATGCCGTAGTGCGCTTCGCCACGCCGGCGCCTACCCGGCACATCGGCCTAGTGCACCGCAGCTCTTCCTCACGCGGCGCCGACTTCACGCAGCTGGCGGAAATCATCACCGGCCTGGCCCGACAGGCCGGCCTGCCCCTCGCCGAGGTCGTCGGCTCCTAGCCCGCCCACCACCGCGAGGCTGGCGCTCATCACGCACTTGGGCCGGCACATGCGATGTGCCGCAGCCGGTCGAGGTACTTGCGGGCACAACTATCCGGGACGGTGAGGGGAGCGTGCCGGTAGCCTTGCCCCATGACCGCCGGCACCGACCCGGCGCCTGTTGCCGCCGTCGTCATCAACCCCGCCAAGCCGGCCGCTACACGCGCCATCAGACAGGCACTGGGCGACGCACTGTACGAGGCGGGTTACCGCACCGTGTGGCTAGAGACCTCAGCCCGTGAGACCGGCGCCACCCAGGCCCGACTCGCCGTCGCCTCGGGGGCCGGGCTCGTGGTAGCCGCCGGTGGTGACGGCACGGTGCGCTCCGTTGCCGCGGGCCTGGCGGGGACCGGGGTTGAGCTGGGCGTCATGCCGCTGGGGACGGCCAATCTGGCGGCCCGCAACCTCGGGCTACCGCTGCGGCACTGGGAAGCGCTGACGCATATCGCCGCCGTCGGACGCGCAACACCGACCGACCTGCTGTGGGTGCGAACCGAGCCCACCGGTCACACGGGCCCGCTGACCGCTGCTGACGATTCCGGGCCGGTGGGCGCGGCACCGCCGCGGGGAGCCGCTAGTGCCGACGGCGCTCGTGGCGGCCACGGCTATGGCGGTCACGGCGATGAGATCCCCGAGCCGCCACAGGGGTGGGCCCGGCCCACACTGGGGGGCGAGCATGCCTGCCTGGTGGTTGCGGGTATCGGTTTTGACGCCGGCCTGGTCGCCTCCACGCGCCCGGCCCTGAAGGCACGGCTGAGCTGGGGAGCTTATGGCCTCGCCGCCCTGGAGAACCTGGGCCGACGGCGAATGGGCCTGGTACTAGGGGTCACAGGCGGCACCATGGCCGCGGTCGCGGAGGTTGCCGGAAGGCCCGTGGCCGGGGCGGGCCCCGACGCGTCGGCCGAAGCGCCCGCCGCGGGCGCCGGCCGCGCTGCTCGGGAAGACGCCACTGCCGGTACCGCCGTTGCGGGAACCGCGGATGCGGGTGACGCTCGTGGGAGCGTTGGTGCGGACGACTCCGGCCGACTGGTCTGTCTCGTCCCCGAGGCGACTCCCGCATTTCCCGGGGTCGTGCGCACTGAGCGGCTGACTGCTCGCACCTTGCTGATTGCCAATGGCGGGAAGCTGCCCGCCGGCATCACGCTGCTGCCCGATGCGCGCCTGGACGACGGCCTGCTCGATGTTGCGGCCATTGACACGGTGCGTGGCCTGTGGGGCTGGGCGTCGTTGGCGCGGCAGGTGCTGCCGCCACGGCCGGCCTCCTACTCCGCTGGGCGGGCCGCCCAGGTGCTGCTGCGGCGCGGACGCGAGGTGAGGGTATTACTGGATCTTCCGACGGCCGTGGAGATCGACGGGGACCTGGTAGCCCCCACGCGCGGTGTTCGGGTACGCGTGCAGCCCGGGGCGTTACGGGTGCGGCGCCCCGCATAGCCCAGGGTGCGGCGCCCCGCATAGCCCAGGGTGCGGCGCCCCGCATAGCCCAGGGTGCGGCGCCCCGCGGCGGGCGCGCCCCTCAGAGGGTGCGCCCCTCCAGCACGTCGGCCATCCAGGAGCGGGCCACCACGAAGTCCTTGTCACTGGTTCCGGCCGGGACTACCACGGGCAGGGAGTCCAGCCGCGGGTAGGAGCCGAGGAAGCGAATGAACGGGCAGGTGCGGTGCAGGCCGATGAAGGCCGCCTGCACGCGCTCGTCGCGGATGTGCCCCTCTACGTCAATGGAGAAGCGGTAGCGGCCCAGGGAGTCTCCGACGGGCCGGGACTCGATGCGCGTCAGGTTCACGCCGCGGACGCTGAACTGCTCAAGCATGTCCAGCAGCGCGCCGGCCCGGTTGTGTGGCAGCTGCACCAGCAGGGTGGTCTTGTCCGCTCCCGTGGGCTCACCCACCCGACCGGGGCGGGAGACCTTGACGAAGCGAGTGACGGCGTCGGGGTTGTCCGCCACTCCCCCGGCGATGACGCTCAGGTGGTACTGCTCGGCAGCGAGCGGGTTGCACAGCACGGCCTGGTACTCGAGGCCCGCTGCCTTGGCTGAGTCGGCCTCAGCCAGGGCGCGGGCGGGAGCGGAGGTGGAAGTGCCCTCGATGTAGGCGGCGCCGGGCAGGTGCTGGTGAACCCATCCACGGCATTGCGCCCAGGCGTGGGGGTGGGTCGAGATGGCGCGCACGTCCTCCAGGCGGGTGCCGGGCCGTCCTGCCAGCACGAAGGTAATGGGGACGGCCATTTCAGCGGCGATCACCAGGGGGGCACCAACCACGAGGTTATCGAGCGTGGCATTCACGCCCCCCTCCACCGAGTTCTCAATGGGTACGACGGCGGCGACGGCACTGCGGTCGCGTACATGGTCGAGGGCCGTGGGGACGTCCTGGCAGGGGTCGAGGACGACGTCGGCGGGCGCCACCTGCCGCAGGGCGGTTTCGCAGAAGGTGCCGCCGGGGCCGAGAAAGGACCAGATAGGGGCGGGGCTCGTCATGGGCCCAGGCTATCCCGCGATTCCCCGGCGAAGCGCCCGAACACCCCACGTAGGCTGCTCGCATGAGCGAGCCCATGCGCATCCGGTCGCGTCCGTTGCGCGGCGTGGCCTGGGAGGTCCGCCGCGCACTGGTGCTGGTGGCGCTGGCGCTGGTGACCGGGGTGATGCTGGGGCCACCCGGGCCGTCAGCGGCCCCGGCGGCGCCCGGCCCAGCCGCATCCGCCGCTCCCGCGCCGCTCCTCGTGCTCGGGGTCAGTGAGCTGTCATGGGCGTCGGTGCGCGAGCTTGCTGCGGGTGACGACCCGCAGCTGGCCGCCGATGCCGCCACCGTGCTGCAGTACGCGGCGGCGAATGCACCGGTGAACCTGGTTCAGCGCACGATCGGGGAGAACACCTGCCCCGCGGACGGCTGGGTCACTCTCGGCGCCGGTATGCGCGCCCGGGCCGACGTGTCCCATACGGGGCCCGGAGCCGCATGCTCCGGCGGCTCCTGGGCGGAGGCGACACGGCTGGCGCAGGCCGATGGATACGGGACCGAGCCGGGAGCGCTGGCCACGGCACTGGACGCAGCCGGGGTCGGCTACGCCGCCGTCGGGGATGGTGCGGTCCTGGCACTGACCAATGCCGCCGGACCGCCGGAGGCGGCCGAGCCGGGCGTGCTACCCGCCCCGGCGGGCGGCGGCACGGAGAACGCCGGCGAGCGCGCGTCGGCCAGCACTACAGCGGAGCCGGACCTGATCCTGGTTGACCTCATGAGTACCGCGGGCTCACCGGGCGGGGCGGGTGCCACCGACGCCGAATCGGCGTCATCAACCGCCCCACCGGGGCCGGCGCGGGCAGTCCACGCGCTCGCGCAGGCGCTCAGGGAGCTGACGGCGCCGGCGCGCGTTGTAGTGGTGTCCGTGGCCGACCCGCAGGACCCCTCCCCGCAGCTGGCTGTCCTGCCCGCCGGCACCACCTCCCCGCGGGGCAGTGACGGCACGCTCCTGGTCGGTCCGACCACGCACCGGCGGGGCCTGATTCAGCTGACGGACTTGGCGCCGACTCTGCTGGCAGCCGTTGCCGGACAGGACGCCGTAGCCGCCTCCGGGCTGACCGGTGGAGTTCTGGCGCTTCCCGCCTCGGGGTCCTCCGGCGCCTCCGCTCCCTCCACGAGCGCGGCCGACCCGGCCTCGGCCGCGGACCTCGGCGCCGTGGATGCCCTTGCCGACGACGCTATCCACGCCGTCGCCTCCAACCGCGCCGTGATCCCGATGACCCTCGCGCTACTCGCCGCCACGGGGGCGGTGCTGGTCGCCGTCGGCGTCGGCCTGCGCCACCCGCAGTCCGGGCGACTGGGGCGCCTAGGCTGGGCCGCCTGCTGGGCGAGTGCCCTGCCCGCCGGGATCTGGCTGTCGAACCTGCTGCCGTGGTGGCGGGCCGGCGCCTGGGCGCCGATGGCGGCGGCCGTGACCGCGACCGCTGCGGCGGGGGTGCTGACCGGGGCGGCCGCCCTGCTGGCCCTGGCGCCACGGCTCGGGCGGCCTGGCGCCGCACTGCTGCTGACGGCGTCGGGGCCGGTGGTGCTCCTGGTGGACGCCGCCGCTGGCGCCCCGTTGGGGTTCAACGGGCCACTGGGGATGAACGCGGTGGTGGCCGGGCGCTTCTACGGGGTGTCGAACACGGCCTTCGCGCTGGCGGCGGGGGCGCTGCTTGTGGCCGTGGCTGCCGGAGCCGACCGGTTTGCCACAGCGCATACGCGCCGGCGTGCGGCCGTGGCCGTGGCGGTGGGGGTTCCGGGGGCTATTGCGCTCGCCGTGGACGGCGCGCCGCAGCTGGGGGCCGATGTGGGCGGCGCGCTCACCCTGCTGCCGGCGCTGGTGGCCCTGGGGGCCGGGTTGGCGGGGGTACGGCTCGGCCTGCGACGCTGGCTAGGCGTGGGACTGGTGACCGTGGGCGTGGTAGGCGCGTTCGCGGTCGCGGACTACGCCGCAGGCTCGCGCACCCACCTGGGTGGGTTCGTGAGCCAGGTGGTGGATGGGCGTGCGGGCGCGACGCTGGCCCGCAAGGCCGCTGCGCTAACCGCCCCGTTCCTCACCAGCCCGTTGGCGCTGCTGGCACTCGTCATCGGTGTGGGCGTGGCCAGTGCGGCCACCTGGTGGTTGCGGCGGACGGTCCGCGACGCCCGCGCGGGCGTGGGCGCCTATGCCTGGCTGGTGGCGGCGACGCCCGCGTGGCCGGGGCCGACGCTGCGGGGGCTGGCGGTGCTGGTGGTACTTGAGGTTCTCGTCAACGACTCGGGCCTGACGATGCTGCTCTTCTCGGCGGCAGCGGCGCTGCCGGCCCTGGCAGCGCTGCTATTGAGCAGCCGGGTCGGCCCGCGCTGATGCCGCCCGCTGCACTGTTGCAACTTGTGCCGGACTCGGTACGTGACTACTTGTGTCGAACTCGATGAGGGGCGCGGGCGGGGTGCGCCCCGGGGCCGGGTCAGGCCTCGGCCGCCGGTGCCTGCTCACCCTTCCAGGCGCGGTAGGCGCGGAAGGGCATCTGGCCGTGCACAGCGGCGTCGTCGAGCTTGTCCGCGGGGACGCGGACGCGGCGCAGGCGCCGGGAGGCCACCGCGCGCATGACGTCCTTGTACTGGGCCGCGCGGTGCAGGCGGCCGGCCCGGTCATTCAGGGAGACGCGGTGGGTGATATCGCAGGGGACCTCAATCACGGTCAGGCCCTGGGAAAGCACATCAATGCTCAGCCCCACTTCAACGCCCCATCCCTCCGCGAGCGGCGAGGCCGCCTCATAGGCGGCGCGGGTGATGCAGCGCTGCCCCGACAGCGGGGCCACGGGCGCCCACCCGGTTGCTGCGGCGATTGCGGCGCGGGCGGCACGCACAACCCGGCCGCGGCCACCGGCCCCCGCCTGCTTGGGCGGCACGGCGATGGACATGTCGGCCACGCCGTCCACAATCGGGGGGACGAGCTGGGAGCAGGCAGCGGCCGAGTCACCCAGGTCCGCGTCGATGAACAGCAGCAGACGGGCGGGACCGTCCTCATAGTCCCGCATGGCGACGACGCTCGCCCCGGTCTCCATGGCGGAGGCCTTCCCGCGGGACACTGCGTGCCGAACGGTAACGGCGCCGGCGGCTCGGGCGTGTTCCTGGGTGGAGTCGGTGGAGCCGTCGTCGACGACGACGACCAGATCAACCCGGGGGATGGCACGGCAGGCACGTACCGTGGCCGCGATCCGCTCGGCCTCATCCTTAGCCGGAATCACGACGGCCACGCGCTGGTCAGGGAGCTGGTTGGGGAGCGGCTCAGATGGCGGCGTCGTGCTCACGGCCCCAGGGTAGTCATATCGGAGGCGGGTCGGCCGGGAAGACAGGCCCCCGGAGTTGCAGTCCAGTCTCGCGGCGCGCGGCGCAGCGGGACACGCCAGCCCTCCACCCCACGCCCTCGGGGCCGCGCCCTGCCGACGCCGCCGACCCGGATGCTGCTGGAGGGGGCCGCGCCCCGCCGGGCCGAGGCGCGGCGAATGGCGTCATTAGACGCCCGGGTCGGCAGGTCCTTGCGCGTCCTCGCAGGTCAAACGTACGTCAGAGGACCTCGGTCCCAATCACGCCCATGTAACCGCGGCAGAAATGTCTTGCCACCCCGAGCCGAGACATATTAGTGACACATGTCACAGAACACTTTGAGGGAAGGTGGCATGGTCAGGTCCAAGGGCACGTCAAAGGCGACGGGTCCCCACCGTCGGCCTCCCCGCGCCCGGCCCGCCCGGCGGGCCCCGGGGACTGCCGTCGGACCCCACCCGCTCCCGCGCGTACCCCGCCTATGCGCGACGCCGGGACGCGCACCACTGGTCCGGAGATTCCCAGTACCGGCGAGCAGGCATGATGGAACCCATGCGCACCTTCCTCAACGTGGCCATCGGCTGGGTCCTGGTCACGGCCGTAGTGGTATCCACGGTGCTCGCCGTGCGTTGGCGCCGGGCGCTGACGCTTGCCCGCCGGGACAATGCCCGTCTACGGGAGGAGGCCCAGCGGCGCAGCACCCCGCGCGACGTCCTCGCCCACGAGATTCGTACGCCCCTGGCCCTGATCAGCGCCTCCGCCGAGCTGCTGGACGAGGAGACCCCCGGCGACCTCAACGAGGTGCAGCGCCGCTTCGTGACCACGATCCTCGACAACGCCCGCGACGCCTCCCAGATGGCCGAGGACTTCCTCACCGAGGCGCGCCTGGACCACGAGGTCCGCACCCTGCGCCGCGAGCGCGTCGAGCTGCGCGCCCTCGTGCGCGAGCTCATCCAGGAGATGCGCCGCACCGCGCACACCCCGATCCGCCTGGAGGACCACGGACGGCCGGTCCGGGTGGAGGCCGACCGCGGACTGCTGCGCCAGGCGGTCGCCAACGCGGTAACCAACGCGCTGCGGCACTGCGACGGCGCGCCGGTGACCGTACGCATCAGCGCCGACACCGACGACGCCCTCATCACAGTCATGGACGACGGCGTCGGCATGAACCGCCAGGAGCGGCGGCGCGCCTTCACCCCCTACGCGACCTCCAACCCCCTGACGGCGCCGTCGAGCCGCGGCGCAGGCCTGGGCATGATGGTGACGCAGCGGATCATGGAGGCGCACGGCGGCCGCGTGCTCATAGATACGATCGCCGCCCGGGGCACGACCGTCTACCTGACGCTGCCGTTGCGCCCGGACGCGATGCAGGCCGACGCGCCTCAGCCGGATGCGGCCCCCAGGAATGGAGCAGCAGCGAATGGAGCACCAGTGTGATGACGAGTGACTCGCCTCCCGCCCTGCCAGCCCCAAAGCTGGTTGCGCTCGTAGTCGACGACGAGCCGCAGATGCTCTACGTGGTCTCCTTCGCGCTGGAGACGCAGGGCTTCGAGTGCGTGACGGCGCCCGATGCCGAGACCGCCTGGGAGCTGGCCTCCAGCCGCGATATCGACCTGGTAGTACTGGACGTGATGCTGCCGGGTGGCTCCGGCGTCGACCTGTGCCGGCGACTGCGCGGCACCGGCAACCCGGTGCCGATCATCCTGCTGACGGCCATGCGTGACGAGCCCGACCGGATCGCCGGCCTGGAGGCGGGTGCTGACGACTACGTCACCAAGCCCTTCTCTCCCCGCGAGCTGGCGCTGCGGGCCCGGGCGGTCACGCGCCGCTCCGGCTCAGGCCCGGACGCGATCACCAATGGGCCCCTGCGCGTATCGACGGCGACCGGCCGGGTCTCCTGGTCCGGGCGCAACATCCCCCTGCCGGACACCGAGGCCCGCCTGCTGGCCGCCATGGCCAGGCGGCGCGACGCCGTCGTCACCTGGCAGGAGCTGCTCAACGACGTGTGGGGCACCAGCGACGACTCCGGGGGCCGGGAGATGGTGCGCACCACCGTGTACCGGCTGCGCCGACACCTTCAGGCGCATGGCGTGCCCGCAGACGTCGTCGTGGCGGTGCGCGGACGCGGCTACCGCATGCCTCCGCTGGACCGGGACTGAGTCGGCCGAAGGACAACCAGTCTCCCGTACGGAACCGACCTCGGCACGTAACTTCAACCGACCTCGGCGGGCCAGCACAGCCCGCGAAAATGACACCTCTGTCACAGTTCGCGACCGTCGTTCCATCGCCACATCCGCAAGCGCCGTGCATGATTGAGGTGACTTGGCGCACAGCTGCGCCATCACTTCCCGAAAGGCACTCCCATGCGTACTTTCTCGCGGTACGGCACCGCAATGCTGGCGGCCGTCATGGCCGGCGGCCTCGCCCTCTCCGGCTGCGCCGGCTCCACCGACTCCGGCTCCTCGGCCGCCGGCTCCGATGAGGGCCCGATCACCATCGCCTGCGGCGCGATGGAGGACCTGTGCCAGGCCTGGACCGACAAGTTCACCGAGACCACCGGCATCAAGGCCACCTACGTGCGCCTGTCCTCGGGCGAGACCGTCGCCCGCCTGGCCTCCGCCAAGGACAACCCCGAGTTCGACGTCTGGCACGGCGGCCCGGTGGACGGCTACGGCGAGGCCGTCAATCAGGGCCTGATCGAGGCCTACACCTCCCCCGAGGCGGAGAAGATCCCCGCCGAGTACAAGGACCCCGACGGCAACTGGACCGGCGTCTACATCGGCGCGCTCGGCTTCTGCTCCAACCAGTCCCAGCTGGACAAGCTGGGCGTGGACGCCCCGGCCTCCTGGGACGACCTGCTTGACCCGGCCCTGAAGGGGCAGATCTCCGTGGCCCACCCCTCCACCTCCGGCACCGCCTTCACCACCCTGTGGACCCAGGTCACCCGCCTGGGTGGCGAGGACGCCGGCATGGACTACATGAAGCGGCTGCACAACAACGTGCTGCAGTACTCCAAGTCCGGCACCGCCCCCGGCCAGATCGCCGGGCGCGGCGAGGCCGCCGTCGGCCTGGTCTTCTCCCACGACTGCGTGAAGTACCAGGAGGAGGGCATGACGGACCTGGTCGTGTCCTTCCCCGAGGAGGGCACCGGCTATGAGGTCGGCGGCGTGGCCCTGGTGGCGGGCTCCAGCCACAAGGCGGCCGCCCAGGCCTACATCGACTTCGCCATCTCCGCCGAGGGGCAGAACGTCGGCCAGACGGTGGGCTCCTACCAGGTGCTGACCAACCCCGACGCCGACACCAGCGACAAGATGGCGAACCTGGACGACATCAACCTGATCGACTACGACTTCGCCGCGGCCGCCGCAGCCAAGCCCGACCTGACCGCCCGCTTCGACGAGGAGATCGCCGCCGAGCCCAAGGAGTAGCCCGGCGCATGCCGGTCCGGCCGGTGCGGGCGCACCAGCGTGCGTGCCGCACCGGCCGGACCGGCCCCGTGCGACCGCTCCCAATCGGAGCCGACCGCCGTCGATCACTCCCCGCCCGACCCAGCCGAGGACCACCCATGACCTCAAGCGCGACCCCCATGACCGCCGCCTCCCTCACCCAAACCTCTCCCGCCAAGGCCTCCGCCCGTGGCCGCACCCGGGTCAAGCAAGACCCGGTGACGACGACGATCCTCGCCGTCGTCCTCCTAGTCCTCGTCTTCCTGGTCCTGCTGCCGCTGGGCCGCGTGCTGGGCGAGGCGCTGTCCGCGGACGGACTGGCCGTGCTCAGCAAGCTCGCCTCCTCCCGCACCAACCGGGCCACGGTCCTGAACACGCTCGTACTGGGCACGGTGGTGGGCACCGTCGGCACCCTGGTCGGCTTCCTGCTGGCCTACGTGCAGGTGCGAGTGGCCTTCCGCGGCAAGCGCCTGTTCCACCTGATCTGCCTGCTGCCGGTGGTATCCCCGCCCTTCGCGGTGGCGACGGCGTGCATCACCCTGTTCGGGCGCAACGGCATCATCTCCACCCAGCTGCTGGGGCAGGAGTGGAACATCTACGGACTGCCGGGGCTGACCCTGGTGCTGTCGCTGTCCTTCTTCCCGGTGGCCTACATGAACCTGGTGGGCATGCTGCGCAGCCTCGACCCGTCCATGGAGGAGGCGGCGGCCTCCCTGGGCGCCTCCAAGTTCACGGTGTTCCGCACGGTTACGCTGCCAATGGTGGTGCCCGGCCTGGGCGCATCCTTCCTGCTGCTGTTCACCGAGGCGATCGCCGACCTGGCCAACCCGCTGGTGATCGGCGGGGACTACACGGTGCTGGCCTCGCGCGCCTACATCGCCATCAACGGCGAGTACAACACGGCGGCGGGCGCCGCCTACTCCCTGGTGCTGCTGGTGCCCTCCCTGCTGGTGTTCCTGCTGCAGCGGTACTGGTCGGGCCGGTCCTCCACGGTGACGGTGACGGGCAAGCCGACCGGCTCCTTCGAGCTGCTGCGCGCCAACGTGGCCCGCATCCCCCTGCTGGCCGTCTCCGTGGCGGTGCTGGCACTGGTGGTCACGGTGTACGCGGCCGTGGTAGTGGGCGCCTTCGTGGAGATCCTCGGCGTGAACAACTCCTTCACGCTGCGGCACTTCGAGTACCTGCTGTCCGGCATCGGGAACGAGTCGATGATCGACACCACCATCCTGGCGCTGATCGCCACCCCGATCGCGGGCATTTTAGGCATGCTCGTGGCCTGGCTGGTGGTGGTGCGCATGCGCCGCGGCGCCGCCCTGATCGACTTCCTGGGCATGCTGGGCCTGGCCGTGCCGGGCACGGTCATCGGTATCGGCTACCTGGTGACCTTCAACCGTCCGGTGGCGCTGTTCGGCGTCAACATCATCGCCCCACTCGCCGGCGGCAGCGCCATTGCGGGCGGTGCCATGGCCATCGTCATGGTGTACGTGGCGCGCTCCATGCCCGCCGGGCAGCGCTCCGGCATCGCCTCCCTGCAGCAGATCGACAAGGCGATTGACGAGGCCTCGACGTCGCTGGGCGCCTCGGGCGCGCAGACCTTCCGCAGGGTGACGCTGCCGCTGATCCGGCCGGCCTTCCTGACCGGTCTGGTCTACGCCTTCGCCCGCTCCATGACGACGCTGTCCCCGATCATCTTCATCACCACCCCGCACACCAAGATCATGACCTCCCAGATCCTGGCGGAGGTGGACGCGGGCCGCTTCGGCAACGCCTTCGCCTTCTGCACGATCCTGATCCTGATCGTGATGACCGTGATCGGCGGCCTGAACCTGCTCATTCGCGGCACCGGCGCGGGACGCGAGCCGCGCTGAGCGGCACCCACAGACAGGCGCCCACCGAACCGTGCGGCGTCGTCGGCCCCGAACTCATCCACCCAGCCATCCACGCCCCGACCAATGGGGCGAGAGCCAAGGAGGCTCCCACATGACCACTTCCTCCACCCCCGCATCGACCGCCCCCTCCGCACAGGCCACCCCCAAGCGGGAGGACCCCACCGGGCACCTGGAGCTGCGCGACGTCGTCAAGGTGTTCTCGAACCGCGGCAAAGACGTGTACGCGGTGCACGGGGTGAGCCTGGACGTCGCCCCCGGTGAATTCATCACCTTCCTGGGGCCATCCGGCTGCGGTAAGACCACCACGCTGCGCATGATCGCCGGCTTCGAGAACGCCACCGAGGGGCAGGTCATCCTCGACGGGCAGAACATGGTGTCCCTGCCGCCCAACCGGCGCCCCATGTCCATGGTGTTCCAGTCCTATGCGCTGTTCCCGCACCTGTCGGTGCGCGACAACGTCGGCTACGGCCTGAAGCTGCGGCGCGTGCCCGCGGAGGAGATGCGCGAGCAGGTGGATGTGGCGCTGACGTCCATGAACCTGACCTCACTGGCGGACCGGGCCCCCAATGAGCTGTCCGGTGGCCAGCAGCAGCGGGTGGCGCTGGCGCGCGCCATGGTGGTCCAGCCCAAGGTGCTGCTGTTCGACGAGCCGCTGTCCAACCTGGACGCGAAGCTGCGCGTGCGCATGCGCCTGGAGATCCGCCGCCTGCAGCAGCGCATGGGCATCACCTCGATTTACGTCACCCACGACCAGTCCGAGGCAATGACCATGTCCGACCGGATCGTGGTGATGAACGCGGGGCGGATCGAGCAGGTGGCCACGCCGGAGGAGATCTACCGGCGGCCCGCCTCCACCTTCGTGGCTGACTTCATCGGCCGCGCCAACTTCCTGCAGGCAACGGCGCAGAGCGTGTCCGCGGGCAAGTGCGGCGTGCAGGTGCTGGGGCACGGCGTCGAGGCCGCCTGCCACGAGGCCGTGCGCGACGGCGACGCCGTCACCGTGGTGGTGCGCCCGGAGTCGGTGCGCCTGGAGCAGGTCGGTGCGCAGGATGCCGCCGCCGGTGCGGGCGAGCTCGTGGGCGACATGGGCCGGGTGCTGTCGACCGTGTTCTACGGCGACCACGTGGAGTACGAGGTGGAGACGCAGGTGGGCACCATCGTCTGCGTGGAGTCCGACCCCGACGTGAGCGCGGTGCACGCGGAGGGCGACGTCGTGCGCGTCGGCTTCGCCGCCTCCCGCGCCTGGGTCCTGCCCGACGCCGGCGAGTGAGTTGTTGGTCCTCGACACCATCACGTGCGCCGGCCTGCCGCTGATGCTCCTCTTGGCAGCTTTCAGCGGCGCCTGCGCCGTGAGACTGCGCCGCTAGCGCTCAGTCGCGCAGCGCCTGCGCGGCCGCGTACAGGGCGTCCGGGTCGGCGAGCCCATGCGGGTAGGGCGTGTCCGGGTTGATGGCGCCGTCGGCGTCGAGATCGAAGTACACGCAGCTGCCGGTGGAATCCGGGTCGTCCGCCGTGTCGGCGAGCCACTTAGAAGCGCAGATGGCGACCAGTTCCAGCCCCGGCGTTCCCTCCGCCGCGGCCAGAACCGCCGCCGCCTGCTCCTCAACCGTCGGCCCGCCCGGTTGGTCCTCCAGCCGCCTTGCGGTCAGACTGACGACCGAATCGGCGGGCCGAACGCTTGCGGAATCGCCCTGGGAGTCCAGCCAGACCAGACCGTCGTCATTCGCCGGAAGCGCCTCCATGACGGGGCCCAGAACCTCTGTGGGCACGGTCTTGTCCGAGTCGGCCCTGACCTCCACCTGCCAGCCGCGCACACGTACATCATCCGTGGCCGTCGCCCTTGTTCCGGCGTCGGCGGGGGCGCGCGCAACCAGGCCCGCCGGGACCGCGTCGGCGTCGGCGCGCGTGATCCGCAGGGAGTCGGGGCCGGCGACGATCTCCTCCACGCCCGGGCCCGCCAACTCGTAGGCGTACTCCAGCGGGGCGCAGTGGGGCGCCTCCCAGTCGCGTCCCACAGACGATCGCGGCAAGAACAACTGGTCCTCGTAGACGATGCTGGTTCCGTCCCGGGTCAGGCGCAGGCTGAGATCGCGGCGGATGTCGTCGCCGGCCTCGGGGTCGAATAGCCCGTTGAGCTGATCCGCCAGTTCGCAGACCTCGGCGGCGGTGGTATCGGGCCGGATCTCCGCCTCCACCACAAGGCGCTCCGCCTCCACCACAAGGCGCTCCGGATACAGCTGCGTCGTCGCCGTCAGCACGGCGTCCTGGCCGCCGGCCCAGGACTCCACCTGTCGGCTCAGCCGACTCAGCGGCGAGTTGTACGAGATCACCGCCAGGGTAACCGCCGTCGCCACCACCAGGCAGCAGATGGCGGCCACCCACCGGCGCCAACCTCCCGGCAGGTGCCGCACGCGCCACCACGGCCGGGAACCGGCGGCGGACGTGGCGGGTTCGCTCATCTCATCCACGCCCGATGCATCTCAGTGGCCCCTACTAGAAATCCCAGTCCTCGTCCTGGGTGGCCTCCGCGGTGCCGATGACGTAGGAGGAGCCGGAGCCGGAGAAGAAGTCGTGGTTCTCGTCCGCGTTGGGCGAGAGCGCGGCGAGGATCGCCGGGTTCACGTCGGTGGTGTCGGCCGGGAACAGCGCCTCGTAGCCGAGGTTCATCAGCGCCTTGTTGGCGTTGTACCGCAGGAACTTCTTCACGTCCTCGGTCAGGCCCAGCTCGTCGTAGAGGTCCTCGGTGTACTGCTCCTCGTTGTCGTACAGCTCCATGAGCAGCTCGAAGGTGTAGTCCTTCAGCTCGGCCTGACGCTCGGGGGAGGACTCGCGCACGGCCAGCTGGTACTTGTAGCCGATGTAGTAGCCGTGCACGGCCTCATCGCGGATGATCAGGCGGATCAGGTCGGCGGTGTTGGTGAGCTTGGCGTGCGCCGACCAGTACATGGGGGCGTAGAAGCCGGAGTAGAACAGGAAGGACTCCAGCATGGTGGAGGCGACCTTGCGCTTCTCCGGGTCGTCACCGCGGTAGTAGTCCAGGATGATGCGGGCCTTGCGCTGCAGGTTCTCGTTCTCCTCGCTCCAGCGGAAGGCCTCGTCGATCTCGGCGGTGGAGATCAGGGTGGAGAAGATCGAGGAGTAGGAGCGGGCGTGCACCGACTCCATGAAGGCGATGTTGGTCAGCACCGCCTCCTCGTGCGGGGTGCGGGCATCCGGGATGAGGGAGACCGCGCCGACGGTGCCCTGAATGGTGTCCAGCAGGGTCAGGCCGGTGAACACGCGGGTGGTCATGTTCTGCTCGGCCTGGTTCAGCGTGGCCCAGGACTGGACGTCGTTGGACAGCGGCACCTTCTCCGGGAGCCAGAAGTTGCCGGTGAGCCGGTCCCAGACCTCCAGGTCCTTGTCGTCTACGAGCCGGTTCCAGTTGATCGCCTGGACGCGGTCGATGAGCTTGATGGGCTCAGGCATGGGATCCTCCCGGGTGTGCTCAGTTGGGGCCCCTCATGCTACCGACGACGGCGCCGCACGCCCGCTCGCGCCGACGTGAGATGCCCCGCGGCCGGAGCAGCTTATGGGTGGAATACGCGGGTTCCCCCTGGTCCCGGTCAGCCCATGCCCTAGCCTGGTGCCACCCCGGCACCCAAAGAACGGAACTGTTGATGATCGAGTCCTACCCGGTACTGTCCCTCGTCCCGCCGCTACTGGCGATCGCGCTGGTTATCGGGACGAAGAAGGTCATCACCTCGCTGGCCGTGGGCATTCTTGCCGCCGCCGCGCTGATCGCCGACGGAGGCATTGCCGGGACCCTGATCAAGGTCTGGGAGGCCTTCTCGCAGATCTTCTGGGCTGAGGGGGCGGTCAACTCCTACTACGTTCTGATCCTTGTCTTCCTGCTGACGCTCGGCGTGATCACCTCCCTGGTGCTGATGTCCGGCGGCACGCAGGCCTTCGCCGAGTGGGCGATGACGCGGGTCCGCACCCGGCGCGGCGCCCAGGTCCTCGCGGCGGCGCTGGGGACCGTGATCTTCGTTGACGACTACTTCAACGCGCTGGCCGTGGGGCAGGTCTCCCGCCCCGTCTCCGATCAGCAGCGGGTGTCGCGGGCCAAGCTCGCCTACCTCATCGACTCCTCCTCCGCGCCTGTGGCCGTGCTAGCGCCCTTCTCCAGCTGGGGAGCCTCGATCATCGGCATCATGGGCCCAATCGTCGCGGGACTAGGCATCAAGGCCTCCGACGCCGGCGCATTCATCCGCTCCGCGGGGATGAACTACTACGCCATCGCCGCGCTGATCCTGTTGTGGGCCACAGTTGTCCTGGAGCTCGACTTCGGTGCGATGCGACGTGAAGAGCGCCGCGCCGTCGCCACGGGCAGCCTGTACGACCCAGGCGAGCAGATCCCGGGCCAGCTCACCGATTCGCTGCCGCGGCACGAGCCGGGCGCGAGGCGGGCCCTGATCGTCCCCTTCGCCGTCCTGGTGGCAGGCGTCGTCGGCGGAATCCTGGGTACGGGCCACCGGGCGTCCGGCTCCTGGGCGATTCTCGACATGCTCGCCAATACCGACGTCGCCCTCTCGCTGAATATCGGCGGCGTCCTAGGCCTGGCGACCGCGGCCTTCTACTACTTCCACTTCACGCACGAAGACCCGGTGTTCGAGGCGAAGACGGCCGCGCGGGGTGTCATTGAGGGCGCCCGCTCCATGCTCCCCGCCATTGAGATCCTGCTGTGCGCCTGGATGCTGGGAGCGCTGATCGCCGAGCTCGGCACGGGCGCCTACCTGGGGTCGCTCGTCGAATCGGCGGCGGTGCCGCCCCAATGGCTCATCCCGATGCTGTTCATCATCGCGGGCGCAATGGCCTTCGCCACCGGCACGTCCTGGGGCTCCTTCGGCATTCTCCTGCCGATCGCCGGGGAGATCATGGGGGCGGTCGCGGGCGGCGGTGAGTTGCTGATCCCCGCATTCGGGGCCGTGCTCGCGGGCGCCGTGTGGGGTGATCACTGCTCCCCGATCTCGGACACGACGATCCTGTCCAGCACGGGCGCGGGCTGCAACCACATCACGCACGTCAACACGCAGCTGCCCTATGCGGGTGCCAGCGCGGGCGCGGCGCTACTCGGATACGGGGCCTTCTCGGCGACGGGATCCGGGGTGCTCGGCGTTGCGGTCACAGTCGCCGCGCTGATCGGCTTCACCCTAGCCATGCGCGCATGGCTGCCGCCCATCGGCCCGGCGGGAGACGCCTCGTCCGCGCCCGCCAACGTCTCCGAGAGCCGCCAGGCGACTCGGCGGTGAGGTTCACCCCAGGCCGTTCCGACCGCGGGGTGGCAGGCCGGACCCGGATCTTCCCGACACAGGTGCCGCCCACTGCCTGAATACCCTCCCGGCGGTACTCGCCAAGACGGCCTTGGTGTCGAATCACGACCCTGGTGTGCGTTTTACGACTCCGGGGTGGTCGTAAAACGCACAC
>NZ_PIZC01000031.1:0-31132 GCF_019325145.1 Actinomyces sp. 594 | reverse complement strand
TCCCAACCGTCCCAAAACCCATGAGACTCAACCGTCCCAGAAGTCATGAGACTCAACCGTCCCAGAAGTGTGGAGACAGCACAGTACCTTCCGGTCAACGATTCGTACTCTCCTGCGACGGTACGTACCTGTGAGTGCCGAACCGTCGCAAGAAAGTACGAATCGCCGGTGCAAAGGTACGAACCGTCAACCCCAGCGCATACGGCCCCGGACGCATGCTTGCCCCGCAGCACACCGGAATCCAACACATGCGCAGAGACAGCCCAGTCACTCTCGCCCGCCCCGGCGCCCGGGCACCAAAAGACGTCGGCGCTGCCGCCCCGAAGGGAGCAGCGGCGCCGACGTCATTTCTGGCGGTCACGGTGTGTCACAGGTGCCGGTTTCGGTGCGCGACGGCGCCACCGGCATCTGCGCGCAATGACAGGTCAGTCGCGGGGCTTCTCGCGCATCTCCCAGGTCTCGATGACATCGCCCTCGGCAATGTCACGGAAGCCGAGGTTGATACCGCATTCGTAGCCCTCACGGACCTCGGTGACATCGTCCTTCTCGCGGCGCAGTGTCTCGACCGTGAGGTCTCCGGCCACCACGACGCCATCGCGCACCAGCCGTGCCTTGGCACCGCGCTTGATGACGCCCGAGCGGACGATCGAGCCGGCGATCGAGCCGAACTTCGAGGAGCGGAAGATCTGCCGGATCTCTGCCGTACCCAGCTCGACCTCCTCATAGATCGGCTTGAGCATGCCCTTCATGGCTGCCTCGACGTCCTCGATGGCGTTGTAGATGACGGTGTAGAACTTCATGTCCACGCCCTCGCGGTCGGCCAACTCGGCAACCCGCACCGCGGGTCGTACGTTGAAGCCGATGATCACGGCGGAGTCCACCGTCGCCAAGTCGACGTCGCTCTGCGTGACCGCGCCTACGCCGCGGTGGATGACCCGCAGGGCCACCTCGTCGCCGACGTCGATCTTAAGCAGCGAGTCCTCCAGCGCCTCGACCGCACCGGAGCTGTCACCCTTGAGGATGAGGTTGAGGGTGTCAACCTTGCCTTCCTTGAGGACATCGGAGAGATTCTCAAGAGACACGCGCTTACGGCGCTTGGCCAGCTCCGCAGCCCGCCCTGCGGCCTCGCGCCGGTCGGCAATCTGCCTGGCGGTGCGGTCGTCAGGGGCGACGATGAAGGAGTCGCCCGCACTGGGGACACTGGTCAGACCAAGCACCTGGGCCGGCCGGGCCGGGCCGGCCTCCTCCAGCGCATTGCCGTGCTCATCGAACATGGCACGCACGCGCCCGTAGGCGCTGCCGGCGACGATAGGGTCCCCGACGTGGAGCGTACCGCGCTCCACCAGGACCGTGGCGACGGCGCCGCGACCACGGTCCAGCTTCGCCTCCACGGTGACGCCACGGGCGTCCGTACTCGGGTTGGCGCGCAGGTCCAGCGCCGCATCTGCGGTCAGTAGGACCGCCTCTAGCAGGCCGTCGATATTGGTGCGCTGCTTGGCTGAGATGTCAACGAACATCGTCTCGCCGCCGTACTCCTCGGGCACCAGACCGTACTCGGTGAGCTGGCCGCGGATCTTCTCCGGGTTGGCGCCCTCCTTGTCGATCTTGTTCACGGCGACCACGATCGGCACACCGGCTGCCTGGGCGTGGTTGAGCGCCTCGACGGTCTGCGGCATGACGCCGTCGTCCGCGGCGACTACCAGGATGGCAATGTCGGTCACCTCGGCACCACGGGCACGCATGGCGGTGAAGGCCTCGTGACCGGGGGTGTCGATGAACGTAATCGGACGCGTCTCGTCGCCTAGGTTCACGCGCACCTGGTATGCGCCGATCGACTGGGTGATGCCGCCGGCCTCGCCGGCGACCACGTCCGTGGAGCGGATGGCGTCCAGCAGCTTGGTCTTACCGTGGTCGACGTGGCCCATCACGGTGACCACCGGCGGGCGCGGCAGCAGCTCGGCGTCGTCCTCGCCGGCCTCCTCGGCCTCCAGGTCGATGTCGAAGGACTCCAGCAGCTCGCGGTCCTCGTCCTCGGGAGAGACGATCTGCACGTCGTAGCCGAGCTCCGCGCCCAGCAGGGCGAAAGTGTCCTCGTCCAGCGACTGGGTGGCGGTGGCCATCTCACCCAGGTGGAAGAGAACGGTCACCAGCGCCGCCGGGTTGGCGTTGATCTTCTCGGCCAGGTCGGTCAGCGTGGCGCCCTGGCGCACGCGTACCGGGGTGGAGCCGTCGCCGCGGGGGACGACGACGCCGCCGATCGTCGGCGCGCTCTGCTGCTCGAACTCCTGGCGCTTGGCCCGACGCGACTTGCGTCCGCGGGGAGCACCGCCGCCGCGCCCGAAGGCGCCCTGCGTCGAGCCGCGGCCGCCACGGCCTCCACGTGGACCGCCGAAGCCGCCACGCGGGCCGCCACCGCCGGTACCTCCACGGCCTCCAGAACCGGGGCGTCCGCCTCGGCCTCCCTGACCGCCGCGGGCCGGAGCGCCGGGCCGCGCAACTGAGGAGCGGCCGGGCATCATGCCCGGGTTCGGCCGGGGTCCTGCGGAGCCGCCGGGACGCGGCCCCGGGCGCGGACCGCCCTGACCTGAGCGGGCTCCCTGCGGACGCGGACCACCGGAGCCGCCGGGACGCGGCCCCGGGCGCGGACCGCCCTGACCTGGACGGGCTCCCTGCGGACGCGGGCCGCCGGAGCCGCCCGGCCGGGGCATCCCCTGCGAAGTGGCGTAGGGATTGTTTCCCGGACGCGGCGCACCCGGACGCGGCCCCTTGCCGCGACCGCGGCCGCCGGAACCGCCCGGCCGGGGCATGCCCTGCGAAGTGGCGTAGGGATTGTTTCCCGGACGCGGCGCACCCGGACGGGGCCCGGGTGTGGGGGCGGCGGGGCGCGGTCCCGGAGTCGGTGCGGCCGGGCGGGGCTGCTGGTCGGCGCCGGGCGCCTGCGTGGGCGCAGGGGCGGGCGTAGGCCGCGACGGCTTGGGCCCGGCAGGCTTGGGTGCGGCTGCCGGCTTGGGTGCGGTGCCCTGCGGCTTCGGGGCCGCAGCCCTCGGCGTAGGCGCGGCTGGACGCGCCCCCGGCTTGGGCGCCGCCGGCGTCGGCTTCGGTGCGGCGCTGGAGGCGGGAGCGGTTGGCTTCGCCGCAGGCTTGGGCGCCTTGGCCTCGCCCTGGGCGGCGAAGTGCTCGCGTACCCGGCGAGCAACGGGGGGCTCAACGGTGGAGGACGCCGCCTTGACGAACTCCCCCTGATCCTTGAGCCAGGCCAGAATCACCTTGGAGGTGATCTTCTTGCCAGTGGGGTCGAGCTCCTTCGCGAGCTCATGAACGCGTGGTTTTGCCACTTTTCTCCTGTCCGGTTGCCCACCCCGAACAGGGTGGGCGCTAGTAGAGGCAGCTCATCGCTGGGTACTCATCGGGTGCCCATCAGCTTCCTACCCGCCTTTGCTATCGGTCTGCCGTTCCCCGGTCGGGGACGGTGTGCACACGCGACCGCTGTCCGCCCTGTGAAGGCGAACCCAGTCGCGCACGCGGGTCACCTCGGGTGATCCGCGCATGCGTAGGGCGCGCCCGAAGGCGCGCCTGCGCTCGGCGAGGTCGACGCACTCAGGGTCCGGGTGGATCCATGCGCCCCGCCCAGGCATGATGGCCCGGGCGTCGACGGCCAGCTCGCCACCGTCCGTCAGGACCAGGCGCAGCAACTGCGCCCGGGGGGCCTTGCCACGGCAGCCGATGCAGGTGCGTTCGGGCACGTGGGGGGTATTGACCACCGGCTGGACGCGTCCTTCCGCTCGCTGTCGCCTACCGCCGCGAGTCACCGGGCGGAGGCCCGGTGCATGCCCGCAGGCAGGCCGAGGTCAAGTGTAGCGGGGTTAGCGGTCAGTCCTCAGCGCCGGGTGCTGAGGGACCAGTCACGTCGTCGGCACGGGAATCGCGCCCGGGGGTGACGTCACCGGACTCGGTGTCTGCGTGGATGTCGATCTTCCAACCTGTCAGCCTGGCCGCCAGGCGTGCGTTCTGCCCTTCCTTGCCGATCGCAAGCGAGAGCTGGAAGTCTGGGACGATGGCACGGGCAGAACGCTCATCGGCGTCGAGCACCGTTACGGAGGCGACACGAGCCGGCGAAAGGGCGTTGGCGACGAAGCGGGCTGGATCCTCCGAGTAGTCGACGATGTCGATCTTCTCCCCGCCCAGCTCCGCCATGACCGCGCGCACCCGCTGCCCCATGGGGCCGATGCAGGCGCCCTTGGCATTGACGCCGCGCACGCGCGCGCTGACCGCAACCTTGGTGCGGTGCCCGGCCTCGCGCGCTACCGAGACGACCTCGACGTCGCCGGCGGCGATCTCCGGCACTTCGCGCTCGAACAGCTTGCGCACCAGGCCCGGGTGGGTGCGGGACAGGATGATCTGGGCGCCCTTGGGGCCGCGGGACACCTCGGTGACGTAGGCGCGAATCCGGTCACCGTGCTTGTAGCGCTCACCGGGGACCTGCTCGTGCGGAGGCATGATCCCCTCGTGCTCGTCATCCAGACGCACGTAAACCAGGCGCGGGTCGCGCCCCTGCTCGACGGTTCCGGAGATGAGCTCGCCGGCCTTGTCCTTGAAGGCACCCAGGACCTCGAAGTCGCGACGGTCCTGGATGCGCTGCACGATCACCGAGCGGGCAGTGGCCTGGGCGATGCGGCCGAAGTCCTCGGGGGTGTCGTCGAAGTACTCGCCGGTGGGCTCGTCGTTCTCGTCTACCTCGGGAGCGAGCACTGTCATGTGTCCGCTGCGGCGGTCGATCTCCACGTGCGCGCCGCGGATGGCGCCGGGGACCTTGCTGTAGGCGCCCAGGATGGCGTCCTCGATGGCGGGCAGCAGATTGTCCAGGTCGATGCCCAGCTCGTCGGCTGCACCGCGCAGCTCCGGCATGTTGATGTCCATGATTCCTAATTCCTTTGTCTCGTCTGGGTGCGGTCGGCGTCGCCGGCTGGGTCCGGGCGGGGCGCCGGGGCGGGGCTGGGGCCGCTTACATGCTCACGACCATACGGGCGGCGGTGATGTCAGCGAGCGCGATGGTGCGGGGCGAGTCGTCGACGGAAAGGGTCACGGTGTCGGCGTCGGCGGCGGTGACCTCGCCCTGCAGCGTCTGCTCCTCGGCGGTGGTGATTACCGCGCTGTGGCCGACGGCGCGGCGGAAGTGGCGGGGCGTGTGCAGTTCCCGCTCGGCGCCGGGGGTTGTCACCTCCAGCGTGTACTGGCCGGCCACCGGGTCTGCTGCGTCGACGGCGTCGGAAATGGACTGGGTGACCTCGCCGAGGGTCTCCAGGTCGAGGTCACCGGGGCCGTCGGCGAGGTCGACAACTACCCGCAGCGTGGTGTACTTGCCGGCGCGGGCCAGGCGCACGTCCTCCAGGAAGAGCCCGGCCCCCTCGACGATGGGCGCGAGCAGCTGGCGCAGGCCGGGCTCCTGGCTCCGGACGGAGGCGTCGGTCATGTGGAGGTTCCTCCCGTAGTGGGCCCGGTGGGGGCGGATTGTGTCTGGGTTCTTCGAAGTCGGATCGGTTGATCGCCACCATGCTACCCGCCCGTGCGAGGATGGCCAGGTGACACCGACGCCCGCCATCGTTTCTGCCACGCCCTCCCCGCAGCCTGCCCAGCGCCGCGCTGCCCGCGACGGCGGGGCGCATCGGCCCGGATCGGCTGCGGCGGGGGCGCTCCCCCGCCGGGTGCTGCTGCGCCGCGCGGGCGTCCTCGCCCTGACGGCGGCGGTTGCCGCCACCGGCGCCTGCGGGCTGCGAGTGGGCGAGGGCTCGCCGGCCTCGTTGCCGACGACGCCCGCGCAGGAGGTGGTGCGCGACGGACTGGCCCGGCAGGCGACACTGATCGGCTCGACCGCGGAGGTGATCGCCCGCTCCGGCGTGCCGCAGTCCGCCCAGGCGGACGTGATCGCCACGGCCGCTCAAAACCAGCTGGAAGCCCTGGGCGGAGTGTGGGACCCGTGGGCGACGCCGGTGCCCACCACCTATGAGACGGTCGCCCCGCTCCCCTCCGCCGCAGCGGATGCCGACACCACCGACCTGACCGCCGCCCTGGTGGACGGGGCTGCCATGGCGCGTGAGGCGGCTGCGGCTTGTGATGACCCGGGCACGGCCCGCCTGTACGCCTCCTTGGCGGTGGCCTGGTCGCTTCGGGCGCTGCAGCTGGACGGGAAGGCGGTGGAGACCGCCGGACGGGATGCGGCCGCCCTGTCCGAGCCGCTGCCCGGAGCGCTGCTGGCCGCCTACGACGCGGCCCGCTACGCGCTGGAGGAGGTGGCGGCGCGTGCGACGGGCGCGGACCGCACCCGTGCCGAGGCGGACGTGGCCTACGCCAAGGCACTCGTAAGCGCCTCGCTGGCACTGGGCGGCGAGGACACCCGGCTGGCGGCCTACGCCGCCCCCACGCAGGCGGCGGACTCGGCCACGTCCATTGACGTGACCTGGGCGCGGCAGGTATGGCTGGCCGTGGAAGAGACGGAGCTGGCTGGCGTTACGGCAGCCGGGGGCGAGGCCACCGAGGCGGCGATCGACGCGGCCCTGGAGGCGGCCCTGCGCGCCCGGGCGTGGGGCGCGGGCGTGGACGCCCCGTTGCCCGGCTACGCGGACTGAGCGGCTCGATTCCTGCCAGGTGGGCTATCGTCCCGCCGACAGGTCGCGAATTAACACAAATACATATGTCTGTACAGCGCTCTGTCGACATTGATATTGATGACTGATGCTACCGCCATCGGCGGCATCACATCATGCGTCAACCTCGCCACGGTCAGCAGCGGGCTAGCCCCGTGAGCCGCTTGTTGCAGTCTTCAGGCCCGACGACGGTCCTGGCGCTGTTCTCTCAGACGATCCGGGTAGTACTGCGCACGGGCGGCAAGGATGGCCAGCCGGGTGCGTGACTCACACCTGAAAGCAGCAAGCACCTTCGATGCATAGGTACGCACGGAAGCGTCGGACAGTCCCGTCTGCTGCGCGATGGCCCGGTTACTCAGCCCCTCTACAATCCCGTCGAGCACAGGGCGCAGGCGCGTGTCCAGCCCGTCGACGCGTGCCCGGAATGTCCGTCCTTGCAGAGACTCCGCCGTATGCTGGCGATAGCTCTCAACCAGTCGCTCGGTTGCTGCCGGCGCCATCACCTGCCGTCCCGCGGCCGCGGCTAGCAGCGCGTTCACGATCGCCGGCGCAGGAAGATCCTTGGTCAGGAAGCCGACGACCCGCTCCAGCAGGGCCTGACCCAAACTCTCGGGGTATTCGAAGGCTGTCAGCATGACAATACGCACGCTTGGGAAACGCTGAACAACGGCGTGGGCGGTGTCCACACCACTCATGCCCGGCATCGCATAGTCCAAGAGCAGCACGTCCACCGCCCGGTGATCGAGCGTTTCCAGGGCCTCCGCACCACTCGCACACGCACCCACCATGACAATGCGGTGGTCTCGGGACAGGAGTTCCAACAGCCCCGCCCGCAGGACGTCATCGTCATCCACAAGCAGCACACGGGGAAGAACCCCATCGGGCTTGCTCACAGCCGAATCCGCCTCTTTCATGATAATTCAGCCCTCCTTCTCGGGCAGCAGGCAGGTCACGACCCAGTGCGAGCCTACGGGACCTACGTGAAGCGCACCGCCTGCATTCTCAATTCGCTCACGCATAATGCCCAATCCCTGTCCTCCGCTCAGCGGTGCTGTCGCAAGGTCCTTCACTTGGTCATATGCCTTAGGAAGAGCAGACGAGACCGTCACGCCATTCCCCTCATGGGTCAGACTCAGGGTGATGTTGACGTCCCCCTTGTCTGCCGCGTACTTGAGGATGTTCACCGAGGCCTCTCGCAGCACCAGTCCGAGCAGCTCTCCATGGATTGTGGCGGGCTGTCCCCCGTCATCTACACCCTCGGTCTCGAGGTTGACGTCAAACCCGCGCGCGCAGCATTTCGACGCACTCATGCGCCGCCGCTTGCACGTCCCGTGACGACACCTTGCCAGCCGCGGGCCGCAACACGGCAACAATAGAGCGGACGTGCTGCAGCGCCGTACGCGTGTCGTTCTCGATCTCCGCCAACGCTGCTGCCGCAGGTACTTGCCCCTCTCCGGCAGCAATCTGGCACCGCAGCACGATTTGCGTAAGATCGGTGGCTACCGTGTCATGCAGATCGGCACCAAGCGTGGCGCGAATCCTGGATTCGGCAAGTTCACGTTCGAGTTCAAGCGCATACACACGCTGCGCCAGCCTGTCCCCGCGACGCTGATACTCACCGATGAGGTAGCCGGATGTGCCACAAAGCATTACGACAAGCAACGTACTTTCGACGATTATCGACACGCTTGGATACGAGGCAATCAAGGATCCCTGTAGAACCATCACCCCCGCAACGAACGGCCAGTACCAACTCCTGGACACCCACAGGGCCAACACCAAATATCCCAATACGAGGGTCGCCCTTGAATCCGCTATTTGCTCCGGCAGAAGCTGAACCAGCCCACAGGTAGCCACGAGCAGCCCTCCGCCAACTCCCGGACATATTCCCGTTGCCACCCCAAGAAGCGCCAGGAGAATCGTACTCCACAACGCGGGTGTCAGCCCGCGCTCGAGTATTACAGAGGCGACATCGATTACAAAAAGGAAGACTGTCGCAGCCGTGAAAAACCATAACCGCCCGGACAGACCGTGCCCACGAGATCGCAATTCCGACACAGTCACTTGCACAGCCACGGCATAATCTGACAGAAAGCAGGCCTTCCTTGCGAGAACAGCGAATCCACTCCGCGTTCAGCAGAAACCCCACTCATTAGTGAGATCACTGTAGCCACTGCGACCACTGCCTTCACGCCGCCAGCCAACCTTTCCGAAGCGTGCACCCACCCAGACCTAACGGTATAGAAATCACCTAGGAGAAGTACGTTCCCTACCCGCCGACACATCCCGCTCGTGCGCACGATAGACTGCGATAGTAGTCCCAATTGTAAGAGCAACACTTAACAAGAACCACCAGGTGGTCCACGATACCAGCAAGTTATTTTCCTCAGCACCGGGATTAAGATCGGCTTCGTACCCGAACGCGACCATCGCGCCGACGGAACCGGCAAGCGAGAGAAAAGCAAGCACTAGAATCATCAAGCGGGAGAGGAAACTAGCGAACATATCTATCCAATCTACATTCAGTTGCATCGAGATGCCACATTACGGCGTGGGAACCACAATTATGACGTGCGCGGCATTCTAAGGCCCTGAGTCATTGTTCGGCTCCTTCACCAGGGATCAGATGGCCTGCGATGTTGGCCACTACGATTCTAAGGGGAAGCCGCAGTAACCTCAAGGGGTGTCAACATATGTCGACACCTCCGACGCGATGCGACACCTGCGCCTCAGACGCCTCGTTCGTCTCCGTGCAAGGCGGTGAGAGCTGCGCGCACGGCCTCTATGACCTGCCTGGCGGCGTCGGCGACCGGTACGGAGGTGCGCTCGCCGCTGCGGCGGTCGCGGATCTCCACGGTGCCCTCCTTGGCCAGGTCGCGGCCGACCACCACGGTGTAGGGCATGCCGAGCAGCTCGGCGTCCTTGAACTTAACGCCGGCGCTGACCTTGCGGCGGTCGTCGTACAGGACCTCCACCCCGGCCGCGTCCAGCGCGGCTGCGAGGGATGCGGCGGCCTCGAAGACGGCGTCGTCCTTGCCGGTTGCCAGGACCTGCACCTGGTAGGGAGCCACCTGGATGGGCCAGGCCAGTCCCTGCTCGTCATGGTTGGACTCCGCCAGGGCCGCCAGTGCGCGGGTGACGCCGATGCCATAGGAACCCATCGTGACGATACGGGACTTGCCGTTCTCGTCCAGGACGGTAAGGCCCAGGGCGCGCGCGTACTTGCGTCCCAGGGCGAAGATGTGCCCGAGCTCGATGCCGCGAGCCAGGTGCAGAGGGCCGGAGCCGTCGGGGGCGGGGTCGCCCTCGCGGATCTCCGCCGCCTCAATGGTGCCGTCGGCGGTGAAGTCGCGTCCGGCCACCAGGTCAAGTACGTGCCGCTGGGGGGCGTTGGCACCGGTGACCCAGGCGGTGCCGGGCACCACCCGCGGGTCGAGGAGGTAGCGCACCGAGCCGGTGAGCACCTCATTGCCCTCTGCGTCCCGCTCCACGCGGCGCTTCGGCGAGTTGGGGCCGATGACGGCGGGGCCGATGTAGCCGCGCACCAGCTCGGGGTGGGCGGCGAAGTCGGAGTCGGTGGCAATCTCCACCTCGGCGGGGGCGACGGCGGCCTCCAGGCGCCGCATGTCGACGTCGCGGTCTCCGGGAATTCCGACGACCAACAGCTCGCGCTCACCGTCGGGATGAGTCAGGGCGACGACGACGTTCTTGAGCGTGTCCGCAGCGGTCCAGGCGCGCCCGTCGGAACGCGGGTGGACAGCATTGATGAAGTCCACCAGGGTCTCGATGGTGGGAGCGTCGGGCGTGTCCACCTCCCGGGCCGGGCCGACCCCGGAGGCGTCGACATCGGCGGGAACGGGAGTGGTGACCGCCTCCGCGTTGGCGGCATAGCCGCCGTCGGTGCGTACGAAGGTGTCCTCGCCGATGGGCGAGGGGTGCAGGAACTCCTCGGAGTGGGAGCCGCCCATGGCACCACTCATGGCGTTGACGATCACGTACTCCAGACCCAGCCGCTTGAAGATGCGCTGGTAGACGGCGCGGTGCGCCTGGTAGGAGGCCTCCAGGCCGGCGTCGTCGATGTCGAAGGAGTAGGAGTCCTTCATGACGAACTCGCGGCCGCGGATTACGCCGGCGCGCGGGCGGGCCTCGTCGCGGTACTTGGTCTGGATCTGGTAGATGGACACCGGCAAGTCCTTGTAGGAGGAGTACAGGTCCTTGACCAGGAGGGTGAACATCTCCTCGTGGGTGGGCGCCAGCAGGTAGTCCGCGTCCTTGCGGTCGGTCAGCTTGAACAGGGTGGGCCCGTAGTCGTCCCAGCGGCCGGTGGCCTTGTAGGGCTCCGCAGGCAGCAGCGCCGGGAAGAGCACCTCCTGGGAGATGGCGTCCATCTCCTCGCGGACGATCGCCTCGACCTTGCGCAGGGTGCGCAGTCCCAGCGGCAGCCAGGTGTAGACGCCGGGTGCGGTGCGGCGGATGTAGCCGGCGCGCACCAGCAGCTTGTGGCTGGCGACCTCGGCGTCGGCGGGGTCCTCGCGCAGAGTACGGATGAAGGCCTGGGACATCGTCTGAAGCACGGAGTGATCTTACGTGCTGCCGGCCCATGCACGCGTCCGGCGGCCGTGGTCCGAACACCACATGGTTTGCGCAACAAACTAGTTGGTGTAGACTGGTCGTATCGGTTTGTTCAACAAACTACTTTGAACCGAAAGAGGATGAGGTCATGTCCCCCGCAGCGCCACCTCCCGCAGACAACACCAGCCACTTCAATGCCGCTGAGGCGTTGGCCGCCATCAGGGAGCAGCAATACACCTATCGGCGTCGCATAGAGGTCCGCTCCGCACCCCTCTACACCGCCTGGGGCCTGGCCTGGCTGATCGGGTACGGCGTTTGCGGACTCAGCGTTGGCAGCGACTATGCGCTGGCACCCGGACCGTTTCTGGTCTTCATGGGCTGCCTCGTAGCCGCCGCCGTCTTTACCTGCGTATACATCGCCCGGCGCTCACGTGGGCTGCGTGGCCGCAGCACCTGGGTCGGCACACTGTACGGGCTGGCCTGGGCGGGCGGCATGATCCTGGCCTTCGCCACATCCTCCCGGGTGGGCGCCTTCCTGAGCGAGCTGGGCACCGCCCAGGCGACGAACATGGGCGCGATCCTCTCCAACGCCCTGCCGTGTCTGGTAGTCGGGGTGCTGTTCCTGGCCGGGGCCGCCATCTGGGAGGAGACCTCGCTGGCCGTCACCGGCAGCTGGGTCCTCGTGACCACCCTGGCGGCTACCATCGTCGGCGGACACGCGCTGTGGGCCATCATGGCGCTTGCCGGCGGAGGCGGCCTGGTGGCGGCAGGGATCACGACGGCGCTGCTTGGCCGCCGCCAGAGCGCACCCGTGCGGGACTGACGATGCCCAGCACCAGCGAACCGCTCGACCCGGTCATTCACGCCCAGTCCCGCCTGCGGATCATGGCCACCCTGGCCGCGGTCCCCCGGGGAGACGCCCTGGTCTTCCCCCGTCTGCGCGAGCTGCTGGGGATGACGGCGGGCAACCTGTCCGCCCACCTGTCACGGCTGGAGGAGGCGGGGTACGTGGAGCAGAACAAGACCTTCTCCGGACGCATGCCCGCCACCTACGTCTCGCTCACGCCTCGAGGCCGCGCGGCCTTCACCGAATACACCCGGCAGCTGCGCGCCTTGCTGGATGCCGAGTGACGGCGACGCCCGCTATGAGTGCGCCAGACTCCTGGTGGCGGATCTGACGCGTCACGGCTTAGAACAACTCGAGCCCGAGCGACCCCTAGAGATCGATCCGAAGACCGGTGTTCCGGCTCTTCCGGTTTGGGATGTGGTGGTTCGTCGGGTGGTGTGACGCGTATCTGGAGTGGAGGGTGCCTGGGTTGGAGGACGCCTGGGTTGGAGGGTGCCTGGGTTGGAGGGTGCCTGCATGGCTGGGCTCGGCGGGTTGGCCGCTGAGACCGGCACTTGTAACACGCTGAGACCGGCACAAGTAACGCACCGAGGTCGGTGGACGTTACCGGTGCCTGGTGTGTGAGGGCGTGTTGGCCTCGGGGTACATGTGTTGCCGTGACCGCGTGGGCGTGACGGTTCGTACCTTCGTGTCAGAGTTCGTATGTTCTGGTAGGCGATTCGTACCTTCTTGTGACGGTTCGGCACCTAGGGGTACGTACCGTCGTCGGAAGTGCCGAAGCGTTGATGCCAAGTGCCGAACCGTCATCGGAAGTGCCGAACCGTCACCCCGGGGTACGCGGGCGCACACGCCAGACCAGCGCCCTGGCCGTCATGCCTGCACCCTGGGCGGTTATGTCTTGACCCCGGGGGGTGTTGAGTAGGGCGTCAAGATCACCGGTGTGCGTTGTCGATGGTCGCGGTCCCGTTCCGGCGCCCAGATGCTCCCAACGGTCCTGACGAGTCGTCCCCGCGAGCCAACAACGGCCCGCCCGAGAACGACCGCACCCGCCTGAGAACGACTCTGGTTCAGTGAGTACGTGCTCGTACGTCCGAGAACGACCCTGGTTCGGCGAGAACGTCCTTATCAGCCCCAGACCCTCCCGAGCGTGGAGGGCGTGGGGAACACGCGGTCGTACTCGCCAAATCGGCACCCACCGACAACAACCACCCGCACCGCAGCCCCGACCTCGACCACCCGCACCCTCAAAACAGAAGAGCCCTTATCCGCGAGCGTGTTATTTTCATCGGCATCATTGTTGGAACCTGAACGCTCTTGAGCATTGCTCGGTCACTAAGTGAAATGGCGCGCATGCTGCTGCATCAGGACGAGTCAAATAGATCGAGGCGCCAGCAGACTCGTTACAGGCGATGAGCCGCGGCTCCCGCGCAGAGACTCACGCACGCGCTTGTTAGCGCTCACAGTAGCACAGTGGCGTAGGTGCCTACGCGGCTGAAGCCCAGGCTGCGGTACAGGCCCAGGCCTGCGGTGTTGAAGGAGTTCACATACAGGCTCACCGCCCCGTCGGCGCCGACGTGGTCGCGGCGCACCGCGTCCACCGCGGCCGCGAGCGCGACCGTCCCGATGCCTCGCCCACGCAGGTCCGGGCGGGTCCATACGCCGGTCAGCTGCGCCACCGATCCGCCCGGCCGCTGCCACAGGGAGCCCACGTCGACCTTGAAGGCCACGGCCACTCCCCCGGAGGCGGCCGCACCCGGCGCGGCCGGACCGCCGGCGCCGTCGTCAAGCAGCACATAGCTGCGGCCGGAGGCGACCAGCCAGTTCACGTGCCGGGCGTAGGAGGAGCCGGAGGTGGTCGGGTCGTAGCCGAGCTCGCCGGTAAACATGGCGACGCTGGCCGGCAGCACCAGTGCCTCCTCCTCAGAGGTCGCGAGGCGCACGCCCGCAGCCGCCCAGGCCAGTCCGGGACGCCGTGACAGCGCCGCGCCGGCCAGCGTGCCGCCGACGCTCTGCGGCGCTACCAGCAGGGGCTGCTCCCAGCGCTCCTCACGCGAGTGCATGCCGGCCGCGGCCAAGTGCTCCCAGACGGCCTCCACATCCTGCGCCGGCCCCGCGACTGAGCCGTGGCTGGTCAACCGCTTGTAGGTGTGCTCCGCAAGCGCGTGGGCGACGTAGTCACCTGCACCGGGGTGTCCCAGTGCTGGTCGGGGCGCCAGGCCAAAGGGCATCAGTGAACCAGTAGCCCACGCGCCTGCCGCCGGGCGCCACCGGTCGTCCGCGACTACATCCCCCCGGGCCCATGCCGGCCAGCGCAGCACCTGGTGCGCCAGGGACACACCCGCAACGGGATCGATGGCGCACAGTTGCAGCAGCCCGCTCAACTGGCTCGGGTCAAGCGCGGTGAGCGGAGGCGGCAGGCGGCGGCCAAGTAGGTTCACGGGCAAGAAGCGTTCATCCAGCGGACGTGGTGCCTACCGCCCTCAGGCGGAGGCGACCACGCTCGGGGAAGTGCCGGCCAGGGCCTCCTCCCCGAACTCCGAGCGCATCTGCTCGGCCATGTCCTGGGCGTACTCCAGCAGCGTCTCAACCACCTGGTCCTCGGGAACGGTCTTGACCACCTTGCCGCGCACGAAGATCTGGCCCTTGCCGTTGCCCGAAGCACAGCCGAGGTCGGCCTCACGGGCCTCCCCGGGGCCATTGACCACGCATCCCATGACGGCCACGCGCAACGGCGCCGTCAGGTCCTTCAGGCCGTCCTCCACGGACTCGGCCAGCGACCACACGTCCACCTGGGCGCGCCCACACGACGGACAGGAGACGATCTCCAGCTTGCGCTCGCGCAGCCCCATGAACTCCAGCAGCTTGGTGCCGACCTTGACCTCCTCCACCGGCGGAGCGGACAGGGAGACGCGGATAGTGTCGCCGATGCCCTGCGCGAGCAGGGTCCCAAAGGCGGCGCAGGACTTGATGGTGCCCTGGAACGCGGGGCCGGCCTCGGTCACGCCCAGGTGCAGTGGCCAGTCCCCCCGCTCGCTGAGCAGCTGGTAGGCCTGCACCATGGTGACCACGTCGTGGTGCTTAACGGAGATCTTGAAATCGTGGAAGCCGCACTCCTCGAACAGGCTCGCCTCCCACACGGCGGACTCCACCAGCGCCTCGGGGGTGGCCTTGCCGTACTTCTTCAGCAGGCGCGGGTCCAGGGAGCCGGCGTTCACACCGATGCGCAGGGAGGTGCCGTGGTCGGAGGCGGCCTTGCAGATCTCGGCGACCTTGTCATCGAACTTGCGAATGTTGCCGGGGTTTACGCGCACGGCCCCACAGCCGGCCTCGATCGCCGCAAACACGTACTTGGGGTTGAAGTGGATATCGGCAATCACGGGGATGCGCGACTGCTTGGCGATCACCGGCAGGGCGGCGGCATCCTTGTCCGTGGGGCAGGCCACTCGCACGATGTCGCAGCCGGCCGCGGTCAGTTCCGCGATCTGCTGCAAGGTGGCGCCGATGTCGTGGGTTTTGGTGGTGGTCATCGACTGCACCGAGATCGGGGCATCACCTCCGACCTCGATATCACCGACACGGATCTTGCGAGTGGGCTTGCGCGGGGCCAGGACCGCGGGCTCCTCACGCACGGTCGGCATACCAAGGGAGATCGCTTCTGTCACGTCCCCAGTATGGCACCGGTGGCGTCTGGACGCCGTGCCGGTCGGATCACAGCGGCGTGCGTCCCGGGGTCGTCCGCTCCCCGCGGAAACTGCGCCTCCACCTAGATGGGTGCAACGATGTCCACCCAAATCAGGACCAGCGCCATGACGATCAGCAGGTAGAAGACCACCTGCCCCACCGGCAGCATCCTGGCGGTATCGGCATAGCCGGGATCGGGGTTGCCGCGGGCACGGGCCCACAGCCGGCGAAGGCCCTCCCAGCAGGCGCCGGCGACGTGCCCGCCGTCCAGCGGCAGCAGCGGTACGAGGTTGAAGGCGAACAGGGCCAGGTTCAGCGATCCGAGCAGGCTCAGCATGTAGAACAGGCGCATCGAGAAGGGCAGGCCCGCGTCCGTACCGGTGCCTGCGCTGGATACCTCCCCGGCGATGCGCCCCACCCCGACCAGGCTGACCAGTCCCTCAGCGTTGCGCTCCTCCAGGCCAAGTCCGGCGGCGACGGCGTGGTACAGGCCCGCCGGCAGGGTGGCAATCGCCTTCAGCGTCAGGCCGACGGCGGATCCCACCACCTGCGGGATCTCGCCCGGCGGCGTGCGCACCGTTCCCAATGCGGGGCCGATGCCCACGTAGGGGCGCAGCTGCTTGACAACCTCGCCCTCGGCATCGGTGGCGGGGACGCCGTCAGCGTTATAGACGGTGCGGGGCACCTCTACGGCGGTGACGGTCAGGGTCAGCTCCTGCCCGTCCCGCTTCACGACGACGACGGCGGGCTCGGTTCCGGCAGCACCAATGGCGGTCTGCACATCCGCCCAGGTGGAGGTGGTCTCGCCGTCCCAGGAGACGATCGTGTCTCCGGCCCGGAGCCCCGCTGCGGCTGCCGGGGAGGCGGGGTCGGCGTCGGTGCATGCGGCGCCGGCGTCGACGTCTGAGGATACGCACTCGGCCACCGAGGTAAGGGTGGAGGTGAGGGCGGGCTGGCCGATCACTCCCAGGGCGAGTGTCAGGCAGATGATGCCCAGGGCGAGGTTGGTGAGGATGCCGCCGGCCATGACCAGCAGCTTGCGGGGCGTGCTCAGGCGGTAGAAGGCGCGATCCTGCTCGTCGGGGCCGAGCTCGGCCAGGGACTCCGCACGGGCCTCGGCAACCATGGAGCCCGGCTTGTCCGGGTGGCCGGGCCGGGCGGGAGGCAGCATGCCCAGCAGCCGCACGTAGCCACCCAGCCAGATGGCCTTGATGCCGTACTCGGTCTCGCCGCGTCGTGTAGACCACAGCCTCGGGCCGAAGCCGATGAAGTACTCGGGCACCTTCACGCCGAAGTGCTTGGCTGGCAGCATGTGGCCCAGCTCGTGCAGGGCGACGGACAGGCCGATGCCGATTATGAGGATGACGATGCCCAGGATGTAGGCGAGGGTGTGGCTCAAGGGGTCTCCTGGTCGGCGGGTACGGTCAGCGGGTGCGGGCGGCGATCAGCTCGTCGGCGCGGGCGCGCGCCCAGGCGTCGGCGGCCAGCACGTCATCGAGTCCGGGCTCGGGCTGCCCGCAGTGGGCCTCCAGCACGGCGGCGTCGATGTCGACGATGTCCAGCCAGCGCAGGCGCCCGTCCAGGAAGGCGGCGACGGCCTGTTCGTTGGCGGCGTTCAGCACGGCGGGGTGAGTGGCGGAGGCGGCCACGGCCGCACGGGCGAGATCCACGGCCGGGAAGGTTTCGGCGTCCAGCGGCTCGAAGGCCCAGGCGGTCGACTCAGACCACGCTTGGGGGGTCACCAGGCCGGCCAGGTCGGGGCGGTGGGGCCAGGTCAGTCCCAGGGCGATGGGCAGCCGCATGTCCGGCGGGGAGGCTTGGGCGATGGTGGCGCCGTCAATGAACTCCACCATGGAGTGGACCACGGACTGGGGGTGCACCACCACGGTGATGTCTGCGGGGTGGACGTCGAACAGCAGGTGCGCTTCGATCAGTTCCAGGCCCTTGTTGACCAGGGTGGAGGAGTTCACGGTAACCACCGGGCCCATCGCCCACGTGGGATGCGCCAGTGCTTGGGCAGCGGTGACACCTGCGAGTTCGGCGCGGCGGCGGCCGCGGAAGGGCCCGCCGGAGGCGGTCAGGATAAGGCGCCGCACCTCACTGCGGCCGGTGAGGGTGGGGCTGGTCAAGCCCTTCTCGTGCACGCCGGAGCGCAGTGCCTGCGCGATGGCCGAGTGCTCGGAGTCGACGGGCACGACCTGCCCGGGGCGGCGCAGGGCCCGTTTCACCAGGGCGCCGCCCACCACCAGGGACTCCTTGTTGGCCAGGGCCAGGGTGGCGCCGGAGCGCAGGGCGGCCAGGGTGGGGGCTAGGCCCACCGAACCGGTGATGCCGTTGAGGACCACGTCCCCCTCCCCCACGCCTGCGGCGGCGATCAGGTCGGTGGCGGCATCGGGGCCGGTCAGGATCTCGGCGACGGGGTCGGGGCGGCCCGCGCGGGCGGCGGCGTCGGCCAGGGCGGCGCGCAGGCGGGATACGACGTCGGTGCCGGCGGCGGAGACGGCCAGGCGGGGCACGGCGTGCGTGACGGCCTGCGCGGCAAGCAGATCCAGGCGGCCGCCGCCCGCAGCCAGGCCGACCACGCGGGGCGTCGGCACCCGGCCGGGCTCGCCCGGGGCCCCGGGGTGGGCTCCCAGGTGGGCGATCACGTCGAGGGCCTGGGTGCCGATGGAGCCGGTGGAACCGAGTACGACTACGGCGCCGGAGCCCGCAGCTGTGGCAGTCACGCGCCCCTCACTCCACCGACAACAGGACCTCGACGGCCCGGGCGAGGAAACGGTCCACACTGGCCTCGTCGTAGGCCTTGTCCCCACGCGCTGCGGGGAACACGGCGGCACGCACCTGAGTGGAGGTCAGGGTGCCGTCGGAGTCGAAGTAGGCGGCGATGCGGTCCATGAGCGCGTCCACGGCCTGCTTGTCATACCCCTGCCTGGTGGCCGGCGCGAAGCGCTCACCGGCCGGGCGCAACAGCCGCGGGTACAGGGTGGTCGCCAGCTGCGCCACCTGGTCCATCCAGGCCTTGCGGCCGTTGGCGGCCACGTACTCGGCGCGGCGGCGCTGCAGGAAGGCGGCCTCGAGGCGGTCCAGTGCGGCGTCGACGGCATCGGGCCGGTAACCGCCGTGGACGATGTCGAAGGCAACCGTGCGCACCCCCTCGGAGTCCATCTCAGCCAGTTCGCCGGCGTCGTAGATCTCGTGGGCGGTCTCGAAGTAGCCGTCCACCTGCTCGACGCGGTAACCCTGCTTAAACAGGCCGACCTTGGGGAACATGTCGCTCATCGGGTGTGCGCCGCCCTTTCCTGGTTGAGCGCCTCGGTGGCCAGCTGGCCGCAGGCGCCGTCAATATCGCTGCCACGAGTATCCCGCACCGTGGTGGTGATGCCGGCGCGCCGGAGCGTGTCGACGAAGAGGTCCTGGACCTGCGGCTCGGAGCAGGTCCAGATGGAGCCGGGCGTCGGGTTCAGGGGGATGGGGTTCACGTGCGCCCAGCCGCGACCGCGGCGGTTGAGCTCATCGGCGAGCAGCTGGGCCCGCCAGGCGTGGTCGTTCATGTCCTTGATGAGGGCGTACTCGATGGACACGCGCCGTCCGGTGGCCTCGAAGTAGTCGTGGGCGGCGTCCAGTAGCTGCCCGACCTTCCACTTGGAGTTGACGGGAATGAGGGCGTCGCGCAGTTCGTCGTCGGGGGCGTGCAGGGACACGGCCAGGGTGACCGGCAGGCCCTCGCCCGCAAGCTTGCGGATCAGCGGTACCAGGCCCACGGTGGAGACGGTGACACCGCGGGCGGACAGACCGAAGCCCTCCGGGGCGGGGTCGATGATCCGGTGCAGCGCCGCCACCACGTTCTTGTAGTTGACCATGGGTTCACCCATGCCCATGAAGACGATGTTGGACAGGCGCGCGGGGCCACCGGTCAGGCCGCCCGCCTGTGACAGCGCCGCGGCATGGCGGATCTGCTCGACGATCTCGCCGGCGGAAAGGTTCCGGGTCAGGCCCATCTGGCCAGTGGCGCAGAAGGGGCAGGCCATACCGCAGCCGGCCTGGGAGGATACGCACAGCGTGGTGCGGTCCCGGTAGCGCATAAGCACGGACTCCACGCGCACGCCGTCGTGGAGGGCCCACAGGTGCTTGATCGTACGGCCACCGTCGGCGCGCAGGGCACGCACCTCGTGGATCAGGTCGGGCAGCAGCTCGCCGCACAGCTGCTCGCGCTGGGCTGCGGGCAGGTCCGTCATGTCAGCGGGTTCACGAGTGAAGTGCGTGAAGTAGTGGCGCGAGAGCTGGTCGGCGCGGAAGGCGGGCAGGCCGACCTCGCGCAGGGCCTGCTTGCGGCCCGCCAGGTCCAGGTCGGCCAGGTGCCGGGGGGACTTGCCGCGGGCCGGGGGCACGGCGAAGGACAGGCGGGGGCGGGCGTCAGGGCTGGTGGCGCCCTCGGGCGGCTGGTCGGTGGGCAGCACCTGGACGCGGCCACGGTCCGCAGGGCCGGGCGGGGGCGCGGGCGCGCGGCGGCGGTCATGTGCACCTTGGGCATCATGGATGGTGCGCACTGCGACCATGTCCTGTCTGTGCTCCTCTCCGTGATCTATGCTCAACTTTACTGGGCTCTGCTGTGTTTTTGCTGTGACCCGCGCCGCGGAACAGGCAACCGCAGGCGCGTACCGGCCGCGGAACGGGCGGCCGCTGGGGCAGCGTACTCGCGCCCGCTCACCGGTGCCACGGCGCTAGTCACAGTTCAAGACCGTGGTCGGCACCTGGGATGCGGCTACCTCACCCCACGAGCAGGCTGAACACGTAGACCACCGGCGCCGCCACCAGGATGGAGTCGAGCCGATCCATCAGGCCGCCATGCCCAGGCAGAAGGGTGCCCATGTCCTTCAGCCCAAGGTCGCGCTTGAGCAGGGACTCCCCCAGGTCGCCCAGGGTGGAGACCACCACGACGGTGGCGCCCAGCGCCGCGCCGGCCGCCGGCGGTCCTCCCAGCGCCCACAGGCAGACCACACCAGCACCAACCGCGGCAACCAGTGAACCGGCAAAGCCCTCCCATGACTTCTTCGGCGACACGCGGGGCGCCATCGGGTGCTTGCCGAAGTTAATGCCGGCCAGCCAGCCTCCAGTGTCATTCGCGGCCGGCAGGGCGATCAGTGTGAGGACCTTGCCGACCCCGTGCGGCTGGGCCGCCAGCAGTACCGCGAATCCCGCCAAGAAGGGCAGGTACGTGGCGGCGAACACGGAGGCGGAGGCGTTAACGGAGCGGGAGCGGCGTACGGCGTCGTGTGCCTCCGTGCGCAGCACGTCATGTCCGGACTCCTCCAGGACTGTGCCGGACTCCGCCTCGGCCTGGTCCAGGAAGCACCACAGCACACAGGCGCCGGCAGTGGCGATATACGCCCCCAGGGCAACTTCCGCACCCGCATTCCAGGCGCTCACCGCGACCCCGAGCGTGCCGATCCACAAGGGTGCGAGTGGCAGGCGGATCCCCTTGCGCGCGAATGCCCCTGCCAGTTCCCACAGGGCCCCGCACACCGCCAGGACCACCACGCCCACAAAGGCGGCCTTGTTGAAGACCAGCGACGCCAGGACCGCCCCTACCAGGACGACGGCGACCCCGATGGCGGCGGGCAGATTACGCCCGGCCCTGCCGGTGGCGGGCAGGGGGGCGCGGTTGCGCGTAGGCGGCGGGTTGAGCAGGTTGGAAAGCAGACTCACGGTTGGGGTTGGGTCACTGGGGAGGGCGGAATCAGACCTCGAGGAGCTCAGACTCCTTCGCTGCCAGGGCGGCGTCGATCTGCTCCACGTAGCGCTTGGTCAGGCCGTCCAGCTCCCCCTCGGCGCGCTTGACGTCATCCTCGCCGGCCTCGCCGTCGCGCTTGATGGCCTCCAGCTCCTTCTTGGCCTTGGCACGCACACCACGAACCTGCACCCGGGACTCCTCGGCGCGGGAGCGGGCGAGCTTGACGTAGTCGCGGCGGCGCTCCTCCGTCAGCACTGGCAGGGTCACGCGGATAACAGTGCCGTCGTCGGTGGGGTTGACACCCAGGTCGGACTCGCGGATCGCGGTGACGATCTCCTTCATGGCGCCGCGGTCGTACGGGCTGACGATCACTGAGCGGGCCTCGGGGATAGTGATGGAGGCGAGCTGCTGCAGGGGTGTGGGAGCCCCGTAGTAGTCGACCATGATCCCGTTGAACATGGACGGGTTGGCGCGGCCGGTGCGGATGGCGGCGAGCTCGTGCTTGCCGGCCTCCAGGGCCTTGTCCATCTTGTCCTCGGCATCAAGCATGACATCGTCGATCATGGTGGGTTCCTTCGGTAATTCGCAGAAGTTGTTTGCAGATCTTGTTTGCAGAAGTTGTTTGCGGAGGCTGTTGCGGCGCCTTGCTGCGAGGCGCTCGAGCGCGTCGGCAACGGTGCCGAGGCCCCAGCGGCTCAGTCGAGAGTGACGAGGGTGCCGATATCCTCCCCCATCAGGGCGCGGGTGATGTTTCCCGACTCGCCCATGCCGAACACGCGCATGGTCAGCGCATTATCACGGCTGAGCGCAAAGGCCGAGGCGTCGGCCACTTGCAGCCCGTCGGCCAGGGCGCGACCGTAGGTGAGCCGGTCTAGCTTGACGGCGTTGGGATCGCGGCGCGGATCGGCGGTGTACACGCCGTCGACCCCGTTCTTACCAACCAGCAGCTCGTCGCAGTGGGTCTCCAGTGCGCGCTGGGCGGCGACGGTGTCAGTTGAGAAGTAGGGCATGCCCGCTCCGGCTCCGAACACCACAGCACGGCCCTTCTCCATGTGGCGGATGGCGCGCAGCGGGATGTAGGGCTCGGCCACCTGGGTCATGGTGATCGCTGACTGCACGCGCGCCGGCACTCCGGCCTTCTCGATGAAGTCCTGCAGCGCCAGGGCGTTCATCACCGTCCCGAGCATGCCCATGTAGTCGGCACGGGCGCGGTCCATGCCGCGAGCGGACAGTTCCGCGCCGCGGAAGAAGTTCCCGCCGCCGACGACGATCGCCACCTGCACGCCCTGCTTGATGGCGGTGGCGATCTGCCCGGCGGCGTCGGCGACGACATCGGCGTCCAGGCCCACCGATCCTCCGCCGAACACCTCGCCGGAGAGCTTGAGCAGCACCCGACGGGGGTGTGTGCCGTGAGCGATGCGATCGTCGCGTTCTGGGGACTCACTCATGCGTATTGCCTCCTGGCGGGGTGCGGACGGTTCGGCGGCTCGCGCGTCAGCGCTCGGCACAGCCTACCGTGCCGTAGCCGTCCTCCGTCGGCGATGAGCGGACCGGGTCGCACGTGAGCCTCGGAGAACAGCGGTGGGGCCCGTGAGCGCAGTGCTCACGGGCCCCACCGCACGCACCCCGCAGCGTGCGGGAGTGCCGGGGATTGTCGCCTTAAGACTCAGGCGCCGACGCGGAAGCGGACGAAGCCGGTCAGCTTGCCGCCGGTAGCCGCGATGACCTTGCCGACCGTGGTCTTGGGGTCCTTGGCGTAGGCCTGGTCCACCAGGCAGTTCTCCTTGTAGAAGCCGTTCATGCGGCCCTCGACGATCTTCGGGATGGCCTTCTCCGGCTTGCCCTCGGCGCGAGTGGTCTCCTCGGCGATGGCGCGCTCCTTGTCCACGACCTCGGCCGGGACGGAGTCGCGGTCCAGGTACAGCGGGGAGTAGGCGGCCACGTGCATGGCGACGTCGTGGGCGACCTCGCCGGCCGCGGCGTCGGTACCGACCAGCACACCCACCTGCGCGGGCAGGTCGGGGTTGGTGCGGTGCAGGTACAGCTCGACGTGGTCGGCGGCCAGGCGGCCGACGCGGCGCACGACGATCTTCTCGCCGATGACGGCCTGCATGGAGTCGGTGAGCTCCTTGACAGTGGTGCCGTCGACGGCGATCTCGGCCAGCGCCTCCGCGGTCTCGGCGCCGGAGTCGATGGCTGCGGAGAGGACCTTCTCGGCGAAGTCGAGGAACTTCTCGTTCTTGGCCACGAAGTCGGTCTCGGCGTTGATCTCCACCAGGACGCCCACCTGGGCCCCGTCGGCGTCGACCACCTTGGCGGCGACCAGGCCGGCGGAGGCGGAACGACCCTCGCGCTTGGCGATGCCCTTCAGGCCCTTGACGCGAATGATCTCGATGGCCTTCTCGGCGTCACCGTTCGCCTCGTCGAGCGCCTTCTTGACGTCGAGCATGCCGGCGCCGGTCTTCTCGCGCAGCGCCTTGATGTCAGCGGTGGTGTAGTTGGGCATGGATATCTCCTGAAATTGCTGAGATTGGAGTGAACGGGCGGCTGCTGGAATCAGGCCTGCTCGGCGGGAGCAGGCTCGCTATCCGAGGGAGCCGCCGGGGCTTCACTCACGGTGGCCGCGGCAGGCTCCTCGCTCGCGGCGGCGTCGGCGTTCTCGGCGCCGGCCAGCAGCTGCGCCTCCCACTCGGGCAGCGGCTCCGCCTCGGCGGCAGGAACCTCGGCCTCCTCACCGGTGCGGGCGCGGCCGGCGGACCGGGAGACCAGCCCCTCCGCGACGGCATCGGCCATGATGCGGGTCAGCAGGGTGACGGAGCGGATGGCGTCGTCATTGCCGGGGACGGCGTAGGTGACCTCGTCGGGGTCGCAGTTGGTGTCAAGCACGGCTACCACGGGGATGCCCAGCTTCTGCGCCTCGGAGATGGCCAGGTGCTCCTTCTTGGTGTCCACCACCCAGATGGCGGCCGGCGGCTTGGCCATGTCGCGGATGCCGCCGAGGGTCTTGACGAGCTTGTCCTTCTCGCGGCGCATCATGAGCAGTTCCTTCTTGGTGCGGCCGGAGCCGGCCACGTCGTCGAAGTCGATCTGCTCGAGTTCCTTCATACGGTCCAGGCGCCCGCGCACGGTGGCGAAGTTGGTGAGCATGCCGCCCAGCCAGCGCTGGTTGACGTAGGGCATGCCGACACGCTGCGCCTGCTCGGCCACGGCGGCCTGCGCCTGGGTCTTGGTGCCGACGAACAGGATGTTGCCGCCGCGGGCGACAGTCTCCTTGATGAAGTCGTAGGCGGTGTTGATGCCGTCAACCGACTGCTGCAGGTCGATGATGTAGATGCCGTTGCGCTCCGTGAGGATGAACCGCTTCATCTTGGGGTTCCAACGGCGAGTCTGGTGGCCGAAGTGGACACCGTTCTCAAGCAGCTGGCGCATGGTCACAATCGCCATGAGGGTCCTTTCAGGCGCGCCCGGCGGGCGCGCAGGTCGGGGGACGCCCGCGGCTCGGCCGGGACGCCCGTTTATGGTTGGTTGCTCCCCGTTGACCGGAGGCCCCGTGGGCGGGGCGCGGCTGCCCGGAGCCCGGGCATGGGGCCTGGTGCCCGCGGCGCCCGGCCACCCGCAGTGCTTACGCAGTGCGGGACCTCGGCCATGGCGCCCGAAAGGACGTTCCCGCCCCACCGATGGCGGAGCGGGCGCGGACACGCGAAGTCAGCCTCGCACCGGCCCGGCAGAATGCTCCGAGCCCGCGCAGGGCTGCGGGCGCGAGGTTATCACAGCACCACTGCAGCGCCAGCGGGTATCTGACCCCCGCCGCTCCCAAGCCCCCGGCCGACCTAGTGCAGCCATGGCCGACTCGTCGGCGGGGGCAACGCACCGGTGTCCACAGGCCCGGTTGGAAGCAGGCAACCAGGCCAGTTATTCACAGGCGGACGGTCGCGCAGATGCGCTCCGCCGCGCACCGACGCACCCTGAGGTCATGAGCAACTTCACAGCAACCGCCCCCGGCGCCAACGACTCCACTCCACGCGTCCCCACCGCAGCCGCCGACTCGGAAGGCAGCAGCGGGCGCACTACCACCCGGCCCGATGGCGCCACTGTGGACGCCCGCTCCCGCCGTGGGACGGGGCTTCCGCGCCCGGGCGGGTGGCGCCGGTCGGCCCGGAGCCTGGCCGTGGCCGTCGCCGCAACGGCCGTTGGCACCGCCCTGGCCCTGGCGCCGACGCCAGCCGCACCCGCGGCAGCAGCCGGGGCCGCACCACGGCCAGTGGTCATGGCCTGGCGGGGCGGCGACCCGAAGCCGCCGCAGGCCTTTGCGGCCGGGACCGCGGCGGAACCCGCGGGGCCGCTGCTCGGGGTCGTGGCCACAAGGGTGCACTACGCCTGGCCGACGGGCATGGCGACGACGGTGCTGGCCGACTTCGATCCGCCGGCAGTGGTATGGGGCTCCGGGCACCGGGGCGTGGACCTGGCGCTGGCGGCGGGCTCGCAGGTGCTGGCGGCCGCGGACGGGACGGTCGCCTTCGCGGGGATGGTGGCCGGCCGACCGGTGGTGTCCATCGACCATGCCGACGGCATCCGCACCACCTATGAGCCGGTGGACCCCTGCGTAAAGGCCGGCGAGGTCGTAGCGCGCGGCCAAGTGATCGGTACGCTGCAGCCCGGTCACCGCGCCGACGGCGCCGATGCCCTGCACTGGGGTGCCCGCACCGGCCCGAAGACCTACGTCAACCCGCTGCGCCTGCTTCAGCCCGCGGTGATACGCCTGAAGCCGCTGAGCTGATTGCAGCCCGACCCGCCGCCCCTCCCGGAACTCTGTCGGCCAGGGTCGGTCTCGCCGGCTCGGTGGGCTCTGCCGTCAGGCCCGCGGGAAGGCCTGGGCGTAGACGGCGCGCAGGCGCTCGGCGGATACGTGCGTGTAGCGCTGGGTGGTGGCCAGCGAGGAGTGCCCCAGCAGTTCCTGCACGCTGCGCAGGTCCGCTCCCCCGCTGAGCACGTGGGTGGCCGCGGAGTGGCGCAGACCGTGGGGGCCCAGGTCCGGCACGCCGGCGCTGGCGGCCGTGCGGTGGACAATCTCGCGTACGGCCCGCGGCCCGATGCGGCGACCGCGGGCGCCCAGGAACAGGGCCGCCCCGGCGTCGGCGGCGGCTACGGCGGGCCGCACGTCCGCCCAGTCCTCCAGGGCCGCGGCGGCGGGCCCGCCATAGGGCACCGTGCGCTCCTTGTCGCCCTTGCCCAAGACCCGCATGGTGCGACGCGCAGCGTCCACGTCCCCCAGGTTCAGGGCGCACAGTTCGGAAACACGCACGCCGGTGGCGTACAGCACCTCCAGAATCGCCCGGTCGCGCAGTGCCAGCGCCCTGGCCATGCCGGCATCGGCGTCGTCGCCGGCTGTGTCCCCGGCTGCGGCGACGGCGTCGGCCGCCGCATCCAGCAGGGCGGCGGCCTGCGCGGGGGTGAGCACGGCGGGCAGGCGAGCGTCGGCGCGGGGCGAGCGCAGGCGGGCGGCGACGTCGGCCTGCAGCAGTCCGCTGCGGTAGGCCCAGTTGGAGAAGGTGCGGCAGGCGGCGGCGCGGCGGGCCAGGGTGGCGCGGGCCGCGCCGTCGGCGGACATGGTGGCCAGCCAGGCGCGCAGGTCCGGCAGGTCCAGGGTGCCGAGGGCGGGTCCCACGGGTTCGTCGTCTTCCTCGCCGACGCCCAGGAAGGTCAGCAGCTCCGCCAGGTCACCGAGGTAGGCGCGCACCGTGTGCACCGACAGGCCACGCTGCAGGTCCAGGTAGCGGGCGAATGCGTCCAGCAGCTCGGCTCGGGTGGCGCATCCACTCGCGGCCTCCGACCTCATCTGCCGTCCCTCCGCCTCGGGCGCAGAGGATGCCTGATCAGCCTGGGAATCCGCGCGCACGTCATCAGTCTAGTGACTCTTCTGGTTTGAGGATGTGGGTGGGACGCGGCTCGGTCCGCGAGAGCGGTGCCGCGACCGGCATTGTCACTATTGGGGGCAAATGGCTTTGGAACACCGGCCCTCGATTTCTGAGTCGTTGGAATCATGCGGCTTCAAGATTGGCGACTGGACCGGCGGCAGGCGTTTGTCCCGGATTCGGACATTTTTCTCCCCTGACAGGCCGGGGAACACGTGAACAGGCCCGGTGTCCGGCTCACGGACCGGCCTTGCCCCTGCCATATTGCCTCCGTAGCATACTTGTACGTGCACCCCCGCCGGGTGCCGAATGGGCACACGCCATCGGCTCGGGAGGACTCATGTCGGCAGTTATTGCTACCCATGCGCTACACAAGCGGTTCGGGGACGTGCACGCGGTGCGGGGGATCGATCTACAGGTGGAGCGCGGCTGCGTGTACGGATTGATCGGTCCCAATGGGGCGGGGAAGACCACGGTGCTGCGCATGCTGCTCGGCATCATGCGCCCCACCAGTGGCACTATCTCGGTGCTCGGTGCCTCGCCCGCGACCGACCGCCCACAGTTGCGCCGCCGGATCGGCTTCCTGCCGGGCGAGCTCAACCTCGGCGAGCGCACCAGCGGCGCCGCACTACTGCGCCACCTGGCCGAGCTCAGTGGTCCGGTCGCCCCAGGTCGGATCGAGGGCCTGGCCGAACGCCTCGACCTTGACCTGAGTCGTCCGGTGCGGTCACTTTCTAAGGGAAACCGGCAGAAGCTCGGGCTGATCCAGGCGTTCATGCACTCCCCCGAGCTGTTAATCCTCGATGAGCCGACCAGCGGCCTGGACCCGCTCATGCAGCGCGAGTTCCTGGGCCTGGTGCGCGAGGCGCGCGACGCCGGGCGAACCGTGCTGCTCAGCTCTCATATCCTCAGCGAGATCCAGCATGCCGCTGATGCGGCCGCCGTGCTGTCCCACGGAAGCATTGTGGCCGAGGGCGAGGTCTCCACCCTGCGTCCGGCGGCCGTGTCCCGAGTGCGCGCGGTGCTCAGTGAGGTGACCGCGCAGGAGATTCGCGTCGGCCTGGCAGATCCCGGGATCTTGAGTGATCTGCAGATTGAGCCGGCACCGGGCAATCAGTTGCGCATTCAGGGAACGTTCCGCGGACCGGCGGACGAGCTCGTCAAGGGCCTGTCACGATTCACGGTTCAGGAGCTCACGATCGAAGAACCCGATCTGGAGGAGTCGATTCTCAACCTGTACGCCCAGGAGGAACCCGCATGATCACCTCCCGACCGACGGTCTCCCGACCCCGCGCCACCGCGCCGATACTGCGTCGGCACCTCGCCGAGGGCGCCCGCTCGCTGCTCGGCTGGAGCGTTGCACTCGCGGCGGTGCTGGCGCTGTACCTGCCGGTCTACCGGTCGTTGCAGACGCCCGAACTCGCGGACATCCTCGACGCCTTGCCCGCGCAGCTCGTGTCCGTCCTGGGATACGACCAGATCGCCACGGGTGCGGGCTATGCCCAGGCGACCTTCTTCGGTCTGCTCGGATTCGTCCTTGCAGCCATCGCCGCCACCGCCTGGGGCGCGCACCTCATCGCGGGCGCGGAGGAGAGCGGACGCCTGGAGCTCACGCTCGCCCACGCCGTGGGCCGCGTGCAGTACGCGGCCCAGACCGCAGCCGCACTGGTTCTACGGGTGCTCGGGCTCTCCCTCGTCACGGTGGCTGTGCTGCTGGCGCTCAACCCAGTCGCAGAGCTGGGGCTGTCCACCGCCAATGTGCTGGCTGCTACCGCCTCCTGGGCGGGTCTCGCCGTGCTCTGTGGAACTTCCGCGCTGGCGGTCGGCGCGCTGACGGGACGGAGTGCCTGGTCGCTCGGTGCCGGCGCCACGGTGGCTGCGCTCGGCTATGCACTAAACGCAGTCTCCGGCATGTCCACCGGTCTGGACTGGCTTGCGCACCTGTCACCCTATTACTGGGCATTCGGCGAACGCCCTCTGAGCAATGGCTTTGACTGGGGCGGCCTGGCACTGCTGTGGGGGCTCAGCGCCCTGCTGGCCGCAGTTGCCTGTATGGCCCTGTCGCGCCGCGACATCGGCCGGTGAGACAGGGGAGCGTCCGGCTACCACTGCGCGCCGCGGCGCCTAGGACCAGGGCGGAGGCCACGGGCGGGAGGATCCGGCGGTGGCCTGCTTGCGCAGCACGGGCAGATCCGGCCCGGCACAAGCACGCGCCGCACGCTCAGTCCCAGTACGCTTCCACAGAAACGGCGTAATCACGCGGAAAGCGCACAAGCCGAGAACCAGCCCAACCACCTCCAGCGTGCCGCAACCCCCGCGGCGCACGCTGGAGCTGGCCAACCCCCACCAACCCAAAACCAAGAACACCGAAATACCAAGCAAAACCCGCCAACCGGCCAGAGCGCCAAAACAACTGAGCGTGCACCACACCCAAGACCACCCAACCGACCCCACCCCAACCGCAGGCACGACGGATTGGGGACGCGCTGGCCCCTGCGCTTAATCCAGGTTGCGTGGTTCTGTCCCGCTGTGGCGCCGGGCGCTGAGGCATATCGGAGCAAGGCCTGGGGTAGGCGCGCGCAATCGGCTCGACGCCCGGCGCAAACGGGCACCGCACTCACCGGCGCCCGCGGGCGCGGCGCCAGGCGGCACCACGGCGCTCCACCCGGCCTTCGAGCTCCAGCAGTCCCAGGGCGGCGATGGTCTCGTGCTCGCTCAGCCCCGCCGCCCGCGCGACCGAGTCCACGCTGGCATCGGCGCGGGCCGGCAGCGCATCCATGACTACAGCCGCAGGCCCATCCAGGCCGTCGAGCAGCCCGGATCCCGCGTTGGCCGGGTCCGCGGCCTTGCTGCCGTCGGGGTCGGTGGTCCCCAGGGGTGCGACCAGCTCCAGTGCCTCGTCAGCATCGGTGACACAGACGGCCCCCTGGCGCAGCAGCCGATGGCAGCCCACCGATGCCATAGAGGTCACCGGTCCCGGCACGGCCCCCACCGGTCTGCCTACCTCCATGGCGTGGTGGGCGGTGGACAGGGCTCCGGAACGCCAGGCGGCCTCCACGACGACCGTGGCGTCGCTCATGGCGGCGATCAACCGGTTGCGAGTCAGGAAGCGGTGGCGGCCGGGCTGGCAGCCGGGCGGTACCTCCGCCACCAGGGCTCCATTGGCTATGACCTCCTCCAGCACGTCGGCGTTGCCGGCCGGGTAGAGACGATCCACTCCCCCGGCGGACACGGACACGGTGGCACCGGTACGCAGGGCACCACGGTGGGCGGCGGCGTCAATGCCGAAGGCGCCCCCGGAGATGACCACGACTCCCCCTGCCGCCAGGCCACTGGCCATATCGGTGGTCACGTGCTCGCCGTAGTCGGTGGAGGCGCGCGCCCCGACCAGGGCGAGTGCGCGCCCCGTGCCCGGCCCGGCGGGCACCAGGTCCTCACGCATTCGTGGTGTGTCAAGAGCAACGTCGCCAACCTGCTCGGTACTACAGCGGGAAACGAGCAGGGCGGGATCGCCGCGGACCCACAGGCAGTGGGGTGGGCGCTCCAGGTCGTTCAGCCCCGCCGGCCACCACGGGTCGCCGGGCAGAATCAGGCTACCGCCCAAGCGTTCCAGCACGTCCAACTCGCGGCGGATGTCCAGGCCCCGCAGGCGCGGCGCCCAGCGGCCGGCGGCCACGGCCCAGTCGGCGCCGGCACGGCCGGCATCCCCACGGGGCGGCAGCGGCGGACGCGGTGCGGGCCGGGGTCG
>NZ_PIZC01000030.1:23826-29697 GCF_019325145.1 Actinomyces sp. 594 | reverse complement strand
CCTTCGCCATTGTCATTCATGCCGACTCTCCTCCCGAGTGACTAGCAAACCGTGACCTTGGTGAGACTACCATCAGCGTTCGAGGCCGCGCCCTGGCCGGGGTGGTCAGTGGCGTTGTGGCGGTCCTGAGCGCCCACAACCCGTCGTACTCCTGATCGGACGAAAACACTCTGTCGGCGCGTACTGCGCACCTCGTCCCAGGAGCCGTACTCATAGCAGCCCTGCATCTGAAGCGCACCGGGTTTCATCAAGGTAAGTGAATACGCGGAAGGATCACTGCCGGAGGTTCTCAGAGTAGGTGCCCTGAGGATCTGGGGCAGCTGGCTGACCGCTCCTTCTGTGGCGTGGCGGTTGGCGCCATGCTCGGCTACCACCTGCGAGCGCGTGCAGGGGCCGTCCGGAGTACTCCACATGACTTAACCTGGGAATTGTCCAGGACGGTGGGGTAGGGGCCTGGCGGCGGGAAGTGACTGCAGTGTCGATGACATCAGGGGTCATGGCTGGATCGTAGTTCGCAACGCAGCCATGCAGGAGTCCCCTCTGCATCTGGCTCGCAGCGTGTCTCAACTGCCGAGACGGGGCTGTGATGCCACTCGCAGTCCGCCCGAATGCTGGATACCTGCATGCTCGCTCCCGGGGTGCGGGTGCTACTGTGCACTTGGCGCGTACCGCTCGGTCCAACCCGGATCGCGGCCGGGCGCCGCGAACCCGAACCGGAGGGAACCTGTGGTTTTGCGAATGTGTTGCTGCTGTCGTTGAGACAGTCTCAGTCCCATTCGCCCCTAATACGAGAAGAGGCTCCTGTGCCTGCTCCCGCCAACCCTTCCAGCACTGAGTACCCGCTCGTGCGCATCAGCCACGTCAGCAAGTACTACGGCGACTTCAAGGCGCTCGACGACGTCTCGCTGGACATTCACCGCGGCGAGGTGGTCGCCGTGATCGGGGCCTCCGGCTCCGGCAAGTCAACCCTGTGCCGCACCATCAACCGGCTCGAGACGATCCAGTCCGGCACCATCGAGATCGATGGTGAGCTCCTACCTGAGGAGGGGCGCGAGCTGGCCCGCCTGCGGGCTGAGGTCGGGATGGTCTTCCAGTCCTTCAACCTGTTCCCGCACCGCACCGTGCTGGACAACATCACTCTCGCGCCCACCCGCGTGCGCAAGGTACCCAAGGCGGACGCCGAGGCCCGCGCGCGCCAGCTGCTTCAACGCGTCGGCCTCGCCGACCAGGCTGCCAAGCGCCCACCACAGCTGTCCGGCGGACAGCAGCAGCGGGTCGCCATCGCTCGCGCCCTTGCAATGGACCCCAAGATCATGCTGTTCGACGAGCCCACCTCCGCCCTGGACCCGGAGATGATCAACGAGGTCCTCGACGTCATTAAAGACTTGGCAGCAGAAGGCATGACCATGCTCGTAGTCACCCACGAGATGGGCTTCGCCCGCTCTGTCGCCGATCGCGTCGCCTTCATGGACGGCGGCCAGATCGTGGAACTCGCCGCGCCGGCGGACTTCTTCGCCGCCCCGCGCACCGAGCGGGCGCGCGACTTCCTGTCCAAGGTGCTCAGCCACTGAGGCGCTGCCGGGCCGACTGCCATCGACTACTACTTCAACCGCTCCTTCAACCATCGTCGAAAGGAACCACCATGTCTGTTCTTCCCGGCCTGTCTCGCCGCGGCCTGCTGACCGCCGCCGGCGCTGCCTCGATCGCCGCCGTGCTGGCGGCCTGCGCCGACACTGGCGCCGACGGCCAGGCGGTCGACGCCTCAGCCGGCGCCGTCGACTACGACACCGTCATCAACTCCGGCCCGGTTGCCGCGGATGATGTTGTGGCCGCCTCCACCTGGGCCTCGGCCATCCGGGATGCCGGGGTACTGAAGACCGGCGGCACCAAGACCTCAGAGGTGTTCTCCATCGAGGATCCCGCCACCGGTGAGATCTCCGGCTTCGACGCCGCCCTCGCCCAGGTGCTGGCCCGCTACATCATCGGCGGGGACGACGCCCGCTCTCTGCTGCAGGTCACCCAGGCCACCTCCGACACCCGGGAGACCATGCTCGAGAACGGCCAGGTCGACGCCGTCTTCGCCACCTACACGATCACCCCTGAGCGCGCCGAAAAGATCGCCTTCGCCGGCCCCTACTATTCCTCCGGCCAGTCCGTGCTCGTCCGCGCCGACGAGACCGACATCAACGGCGTCGACGACCTGGCCGGCGTGAAGGTCGCCGTCCAGTCCAACTCCTCCTCCGGCCCCGCCCTGGACGAGGCCGCCCCCGAGGCCGAGCAGGCGCAGTTCCAGGACCACTCCAGTTGCGTCGCTGCCCTGGAGGCCGGCCAGGTGGACGCCTACGTCGTCGACCAGTCCCTCGAGCTCAGTGAGGTGCAGTCCAATGACGCCGTAAAGATCGTCGGCGAGCCCTTCACCGAGGACCCCTACGGCATCGGCCTGCCCAAGGACTCTGACGCCCAGGCCTTCGTCAACACGTTCTTGCAGACCATCTACGACGACGGCACCTGGAACGCCATCTGGGAGGCCACCATTGGCGCCATCATCGGCGGCGAGGCTCCCGAGCCGCCCGCCCTCGGCTCCGTGCCCGGATCCGAGATCGCCGATGTGACCGCTACCGCAGCCACCGACGCTACGGCGGAGGCAACCGACTGACGCGAGCCGGCCGGTCCGTCCCGCCCCAAGCAGTACCCGGCGGGTGGTCGTCCCAGACGGGGTCGGCCACCCGCCACCCCGGAGGAGGTGCCTATGAATGCCATTACCGACAACCTCGGTATGATCGGCCAGGGCCTGGCCACGACGCTGACTATCTCCGTAATCGGATTCGTGTGCGCGCTCGTCGTCGGGACGGTGATCGCGATCTTCCGCGTGAGCCCGATACCGCCGCTGCGCACCCTGGGCGCCGCCTGGGTGACGGTCGCCTGCAACATCCCCACCCTGTGCCTGATGATCCTGGCGGCCTTCGCCGCGCCCCGGGCAGGCGTGCCGCTGTCCCTGTTCGCCGCGGCGGTCACAGCCATCGTCTTCTCCGCCTCCGGCTTCGTGTGCGAGACGGTGCGCTCGGGCATCAACTCCGTGTCCAAGGGCCAGATTGAGGCGGCCCGCGCCCTGGGCATGCCCTTCGGACTGATCATCGCCTCGGTGGTGCTGCCGCAGGCACTCGCCCGCACCATTCAGCCCCTGGTCAACATCTTCATCTCCTGCCTGATCGGATCCTCCCTGGCCGCCGCGATCGGCGTGCCCGAGCTGACCAATGTCACCCAGCAGCTGAACCTGCGCTACGCGCAGGCGGTGATCACCTTCCTCACCTCTGGGCTCACCTATCTGGCTATTGCTTTTCTGGCCACCAAGCTCGGGGGCCTGCTTGAGCGTCGCATCTCTGGACGGGAGGCCCGCGCATGAGCGTGATGACAACACGCGTTCCCGCCCCTGCATCCGGCGCCACCGACGCCGACCTGCTCTTCGACGCCCCGGGCCCCAAGGGACGGCGCCGTATCCTCATCGGGTCGGTGCTGGTAACCCTGATCGTCCTGGTGCTTGCCGCAGCGGCTCTGTTCCAGCTCGGCCAGGCCGGCCAGCTCGCCTATCCCAAGTGGCGCTACTTCCTGGGGCAGTCGGTGGTCGGCTACCTCGGGCGAGCCCTGGCCGACACCATGCTGGTCACCGTGGTCGGTGCCGCCCTGTCCTTCCCACTGGGCATCGCCCTGGGGTGGGCGCGTATGAGCCGTTCGTGGCTGGGGCGCACCATGGTTGGCGTGTGGATCGACACCATGAGGGCCGTCCCTATGCTGCTGCTGATCTACTTCTTCCTGCTGGCGGTGCCGCGTTGGGGACTTACGCTGACTCCCTTCTGGATGCTTACCGTGCCCATCATCATGTGCTCCTCGGCTACGACGGCGGAGGTCTTCCGCTCCGGGGTGCTCGCCCTGGACCGCGGCCAGACCGAGGCCGCCCAGGCGCTGGGTCTGAGCGGTGGCCAGACCATGCGGCTGATCCTGGCGCCGCAGGCGCTGCGCCTGATGCTGCCGACGCTGATCACCCAGCTGGTGACGATCCTGAAGGACTCCTCCCTGGGATACGTGGTTGCGTACCTGGAGCTGATGTACGCCGGACGCCTGCTGACCTCCTCCGCGCGCGTCACTGCACACCTGGACGTCTACCTGCCCGCCTACGTGATCATCGCGGTGATCTACGTGATCATCAACTGGGCGCTGGGTGCGATGGCGCGGCGCGTGGAGGCGCGCACCCGCTGAGACGGCGTGTTCGAGAGCCGTTGGTGTCACTGGATGCACCACTTTCGAGGGTGGAGTAGTTAGAGCAGGCGCGTGTTCCCCTGGATGGCGGGGGAGGAGCCTGATGCTTATGTGGAGCCGACCGGGAAAGTGGTGCATCTGGTGACATGAGAGCGCGTGGTCCCGGTAGCGGTACGCCTATGGACTATGCGCGCCACCTCCAGTAGCCCACCACCACTGCCGCGGAAACCCCACTCCGGTGAGACTGACGTGGATGAATGCAGGCGGTCTCAGCGACAGGATGGCGTCACCGAGCAACACAACTGCTAGCAGGCCAATCAGCCATTGGCCGGAGGGCGGCCGGTGTGCAGCGCCTCGATGTGTTCGTCGAAGCACGCCACCAGCAGGCCGCTTTTGCCTCCGACGTACGTGACGGTTCCCACACTGACGCCGGCCTCAGCTGGGCTGCGCATTCGCTGAATGCCGCTAATTCACGGGCGTGACATGCTCTGACCAGGGAAGATCGTTAAAATCGTGCGCGTCAGATCCTCGAACGGTCATGGGTTGGCCGATTAGGAGAACAGATGAGCAAGATACGTGTCGCCATCGTCGGCGTGGGCAACTGCGCGTCGTCGCTGGTGCAGGGTGTCACCCACTACGCGGGTGCCAAGCCGACCGACACGGTAGGCGGCCTGATGCACGTCCAGTTCGGTGACTACCACGTCTCGGACATCGAGTTTGTGGCGGCTTTCGATGTCGACGCAGCCAAGGTCGGGCTCGACCTGGCCGACGCCATCAACGCCTCGGAGAACAACACCATCAAGATCGCCGACGTCGCCCCCACCGGTGTGAAGGTCCAGCGCGGCGTCACCCTCGACGGCTTCGGCAAGTACTACCGCGAGACCGTTGAGGAGTCCTCCGAGCCCCCGGTCGACGTGGTCCAGGCCCTGAAGGATGCCCAGGTAGACGTCGTCGTCTCCTACCTGCCGGTCGGCTCGGAGGAGGCGGACCGCTACTACGCCCAGTGCGCCATCGACGCCGGCTGCGCCTTCGTCAACTGCCTGCCGGTGTTCATCGCCTCCGACCCGGCCTGGGCGCAGAAGTTCACCGACGCCGGCCTGCCGATCATCGGCGACGACATCAAGTCCCAGATCGGCGCCACCATCACCCACCGGGTGCTTGCGCGCCTGTTTGAGGAGCGCGGCATCACCATTGACCGCACCTACCAGCTCAACGTCGGCGGCAACATGGACTTCAAGAACATGTTGGAGCGCGAGCGGCTGATGTCGAAGAAGATCTCCAAGACCCAGGCGGTCACCTCCAACGTCTCCAAGCAGTTCGCCGACAAGGACATCCACGTCGGCCCCTCGGATTACGTCGGCTGGCTGGACGACCGCAAGTTCGCCTTCGTACGCCTGGAGGGCCGCAACTTCGGCGGCGCCCCGGTCAGCCTGGAGTACAAGCTGGAGGTATGGGACTCCCCGAACTCCGCCGGCGTGGTCATTGACGCCATCCGGGCCGCCAAGATCGGCCTGGACCGCGGCATCGGCGGACCGCTGCTGTCCCCGGCCTCCTTCTTCATGAAGTCCCCGCCGCAGCAGCGCCCCGACGAGGATGCCATGGACTCCACCGAGGCCT
>NZ_PIZC01000030.1:0-23510 GCF_019325145.1 Actinomyces sp. 594 | reverse complement strand
CGGCTCGCAGCAGCCATGAGTTGCTGCGAGCCGACCTGCGTACTTGTGACTCAAGCCGGTCGTCGCATGCGCTGACCGCCTTTGTGCAGTTGGACCGCGTACTTCTACTTGGACCGTCTGAGAACGCGTATAAGGCTCTCCAAGTGGGTGCGCACTTCCGGGCGAACTCCGACGGTGCCCTGGGAATCAATCATCTGGGGGCGGTCACCGTCAGCCCTCGTTGCAGCGCAGCTTGTTGCATTTCCCGGTCGTAAGTGAGGAGCAGGTCGGAGCGTACGTTCAGGGCAACTGCGAGGTGGATCGCGTCTGCCGCACGCAGCCCCGCCGTGTCTCGCGCCGCGTTGAGCAGATGCTCCCGCGAGATGTCAATGAGTTCGATCCCCGACAGTAATGATGCGGTTGACTGCATATCGAGCTGTCGGCGTCGTCGAGCGGCGCAGTACAGCTCTGTGTGCAGCAAGAAGGAGGAGCACAGAGACAAGCCGTTCGCGGTCTGCTCGGTCAGCCAGGTGGCTAAAGGATCCGACTCGGCTTCCTCGATGAGAAGCTTGAGTGCTGCGGAGGTATCCAGGTAGCAAATGGTCATTGCTCGCCGCGCAGGTCGTCCAGTACATCTTTTGAGCTGAGTCCTCGCGCGCGGTTTAAGGCGTTGAAGTCTGTGGGCACCGCTGGACGCGTAGCTCCTTGCCGACGCAGTAGAGCGAGGCGGTCCTGGGTGATGGGCACAAGCTCGGCTACGGGACGTCCGTTGTTGGTGATCGCGAAACTCTCGCCGGCCTCCACTCGGCGGAGGATTGCGGCGCTGTCGTTCCGTAGTTCGCGGTGTGGAATCGTAGTCATGACCGTCACTCCGTAGCAAGCGTAGCACAGATCGTCTACGCGACAATCCAATGCGGGTTGCCTCCCGTGACGGCGACCGAATCCTGTGAGCGCGCTACTGATTCCGGTTCTGGCGCATGTCGAGCTCCGTCAACAGCGTGCTCAGGGCGGCCCGCCCTGCGGGAGAGAGGATGCTGCGGATGTCGGCGTCCAGCGCTTCGGCCGCCACAACGGCGCTAGCGAGCAGATGCCGCCCCTCGGGGGTGACTTCGATCTTGTGAGTCCGGCGATCGTTGCGGCTGCGGGTCTTGCTCACGGCTCCGAGGTCCACTAACTGGTCCACCAACGTCACTACCAGGCTCGGCGCGACGTGCAGCCGGGTTGCGATGTCGCGCTGCGAGGATGCCAGCCCGGCGTCGACGACGGCCAGCAGGCCCACTTGCTTGTGGGTCAGGCCCGACGGTGCAATCCGCTCGGAGAAGTCCCGGGTGACCCGCGCGCCGAGCATGCCCAGTCGAAAACATGCGGCGGACAGGATCGCTTCACCGACGTCCTCTGCGTTGCCGACCCCTGTCGTCTTCATGGGGACGATGGTACTCTATTGAATCATTCAGTGCTGAACGATATGGGCAGGTGGTTGACATGCCGTGGTGGTTGGCGCTTCTCAACTCCGTCATGGCAGCCGCATCGGTAATTGCTGCTGCGGCGGCGTTGCTCCGCCCGGGGCTGCTGGCGCCGAGCGGCACAGGCGACGACGCTGACCGCTTCTATCCAGCGATGTATGCGGCCAGGGCGGTGCCGCTTGGCGTCGTGGTTGCGATGGTCGTCTGGCTGACGCCCGTGTATCCGCTGACTCAGCTCGTCTTGGCTATTGCCGCGCTCGCTCAGCTAGGCGATGTGGCAAGCGGTATAGCGCGTAGGCAACTCGGTATGGCCGGCGGCGCCCTCGTCGCGGCCGCATGTCACTTGACCGGACTCGCTGTGCTTCAGTAAATGGGGTCGACCTGGCGGAGCCGATCGGCGACTTTGTGCGGGTGCATATCGGTCAAAACGCAGGTGATCTACCGGTCAAGACGCCGATTAGGGACCTGACACATCGCGGCGTCGGTAGGCCACCAGGCCGGCGGCGGCGCCGACCGCTCCGATGACCGTCTGCACCGCCAGCGGTCCCCAGTCAGGGTCGCCGATGACGTCGAGGTAGTGCCCCAACACGCTCAAGTTCTGCGCCCAGGCCGGCAACTCCACCAGTCCGCCGAAGAAACGGGCGAAGGCGCTCCAGGCGATGACCACCCAAACGATCCCGAAGCGCCGCGGTGCCACACCGACCATCGCCAGGGCGATGCCGATCGCCGCCAGCACTCCGGGCAGCTGGCTGACGGTGAACACGAAGGCCCGCTCCACCGCATGATCCTCGGTCACCTGCGTGGCCGTGACTGCGGCCAGCACCGCCCCGCACAGCACCAGCAGGATCGTTCCCACCGCCGCCGCCGAGACCGCCTGCATCAGGAACAGACGCCGGCGCGGCACCCCGACGGCGGCCTCAGCCTCCACCAGTCCGGCGTCCTCGTCGGCGGCGAGGCGGCCCGCCTGCCCAGTCGCCGCCACCGCGATCAGCAGCACCAACAGCACGGTCATCAACGACATGAACTGTTCCATCATGTCGGCGCCGGCCTGTACCAGCATGTCCACGTATTCGGCGATGCGATCATCCCGCATCATCTCCAGGATGCCCTCGGTCATCGAGCCGAACAGTGCGGAGAAGCAGGCAATTGCCGCGGCCCATGCCAGGGTTGTGCGTGTGGACAGGCGCGTGAGTAGGTCGGCGTAGCCGTGGACTCGCCAGCGGCGCGTGCTGGTGGCTCGGTCGGGCAGGTAGCCGTCGGCATACTCCCGGTGCGTGTACAGGGCTCCGGCCGCCACCACCAGGGCGACACATATCGCGGCGCACACGGCCAACGGCAGGGGGTCATCATCGGTGTAAGGGGCGACCAGGTCACGCCACCCCAGCGGCGTGAACCACCGCATCCAGGTGACCTCCCATTGGTCGGCCGCCACCCGCACCATGAAGGCAACCCCAACACATGCCAGTGCCAGGGGCCGGGCGCCGGCGGCGCTGCGCGCCAACTGGCAGACCACGGCGGCCAGCCCCGCGAAACCCCAGCCGACGATCGCGGTCACTCCGGCCAACGCCCATCCTCCCGTCGCGGGAAGCGACTCGATCTGCGTGGCCTCGGCCGCGAGCGTGGCGCCCACCAAGACGGCCAGGATGCCGATCACCACCCAGATCACCAGTACCGGGGCGAGGAAGGGCACCCACCTACCGGTGCCAGTGTCCCGCAACAGCTCGGTCAGGCCCTCGTCCTCATCCGCGCGCAACAGGCGGCAGGTCAACAGCACCGCCATGAGCGCGGTGCACACCAGCAGGTAGGTGGCGCCCTCCCACTGCACCAACTGTCCGATGGTGCCCGGGTCGGGTAGCTCGCCGTACAGCAGGCGCGTGCCCGGGGAGGCCCGCAGCGCCTCGACCACCGCATTGCCGCCCGCACCGCCGGCGCCACCGGCTTCGGAGAAGTAGGCGTCCTGATAGGCCGGCGCGAAGGACGCCATGCCCAGCCACAGGGGCAGGATCCAGGCGAGCGCCTGAAAGCGCAGCCTCCGGGCGGTCAGCCGCAGCGCGCGGCGCAGACCGCGCAGTTCGTCGCGGGCGCTCATCCGCGCACCTCCTCGTAGTGACGCAGGAACAGGTCCTCCAGGCTCGCCGGCCGGCAGATCACGTCGGTGGCTCCCTGCGCGGCGACGGCCGCCAGTACCTGGGGGACCCGGGCGGAACCCACCTGCACGCTCAGGCGACCGTCCTCCACGGACAGATCGTTCTCCAGCTGCGGCAGCGACGCGGCTATGCCGCGCAGCAGATCCGCGTTGCCGCCGACCTCGATCTGGGTACGGGCCAGCTGCTGCAGTCGGGTCAAGTCGCCCTGCTCCACCACGCGCCCGTCCTTGATGATCGTCACGGCGCTGCACAGGCGCTGCACCTCGGCGAAGATGTGGCTGGACAACAGCACGGTGCGCCCCCGGGCCGCGGCCCGGGTCACCTCATCCATGAAGACCTGCTCCATCAGCGGGTCCAGGCCACTGGTCGGCTCGTCGAGAATCAGCAGGCTGGTGGGGGCGGCCAGTGCCGCCACCAGCGCCACCTTCTGCCGGTTGCCCTTGGAGTAGGTGCGCACCTTCTTGCTCGGGTCCAGGCCGAAGCGCTCGATCAACTCCTCCTCCCGGCCACGATTCCGCCTGCCGCGCAGACCCGCCAGGGCGTCGAGCGCCTGTCCGCCGGTCAGATTCGGCCACAGCGCCACGTCCCCGGCCACGTATGACACCTCCTGGTTGATCCGTGGCGCCTCACGCCGCGGGTTGCGCCCCAGCACGCGCACCTCGCCGCCGTCGGGGTGGTACAGGCCCAGCAGGGTGCGGATGGTGGTGGACTTCCCCGCCCCGTTCGGGCCGAGGAATCCGTGCACCTGACCGGCGGCGACCTCCAGGTCCAGCCCGTCCAGAGCGGTGAAGCGCCCGAAGCGCTTGACCAGGCCCCGCACCCGGATCGGGGCGTCTGTGCCGGGCGGAATCGTGGCGCCGACGGTGCGGCCCCTGTCTTTGCGTGCTGTCATCATCGTGTCCTTTCAGGAGAGTGCGTCCACTGGGATCCGGATCAGGGACGGTTTGGAGCAGGAGCCGCTTACAGCGCGGGCTCGTCACCGGCCAGGCGCCGAATGACGACGGCGAAGTCCGGGTCCGTCATGAGCAGTTCCAGGAATCGGTTGAGGTACAGGTGCTGCGCCGGCCCGGTGTAGGCGTCTGTGATCATCTGGGTCAGCCGCCAGGTCGTGCGCCCCGGCGCCCCGGCCGGGAAGCCTGCGAACGCTGCCAGCGCCGTACGGCGGTGCCGGAGGGTGTACTCCCAGGTCTCCTCGGCCAACTGGATGGCCGAGGCGCTGGCGGCATCCCCGCGCAGCTGCTCCAGGCGGGCGATATCGGCGTAGATGCGCACGCCCGCCTCCCACTCGGCGCCATCCAGCTCGGCCAGGAAGGTGCCGATGCTGTCGGGGACCAGGCCCAGGGCGGCCAGTGCTGTCACCACCTGCCGCTCGGCCCGCAGACCGCGGGAATTCAGCCCCTCCTCCTCCAGGCGTGCCTGCACGGCGTCGTAGAAGCGCACCAGCAGCTGGGGGATGGGCTCCAGCCCCTCCCCGCCCTCGACCCGGGCGATCAGCTCGTCAATGCGGGCCTCCTGCGCCTGCAGCTCGCGGCGACGCGCAATGACCGTGCCGCGGGTGGCCCGCAGGCTGTGCAGCACCGAGTCGCGGTCGGCTCCTCCCGGATCCTGGGCCAGTACCTCGGCGACCTGCGTCAGGGAGAGCCCGCCGTCCGCGAGCCAGCGGATCCGCATGAGCCGGGCCAGGTGTGCGACGCCGTACTCCCGCCGCCCGCGCACCGTCGGCGGTACCGGTAGCAGTCCTAAACGGTGATAGTGACGCACCGCCCGCGGGGTGGTACCGGCCAGATCCGACATCTCCTTGACACGCATGCACCCATCCCAACAGGTGACGTAACGTCACCGTCAAGACCCGTTCGCGCATGTGTCCACGCAAGACGGTTACGTACTGCCACGGGCGGGGCGGTCGGCCCGCGGCGCATCTGAGACGATTTCGGGCACTCGCGCGGCGCGGACTAATCTGACCCCCGAGAGACCCCGACTCATCTGGTGGAAGGCAAGCAATATGACTGACGCCCCCGGCGCCCTCTCGCCAACGGACGAGGCAGGCGTCAACAGCCTGGTCGCGCAGGCGCTGGACGCTATCGCCACTGCCGGCGACCTGGCCGCGCTGAAGGAGGTGCGCCTCACCTACACCGGCGACGCCTCCGCCCTGGCCCTGGCCAACCGCGAGATCGGCCGGCTGCCCGACCGTGCTGCCAAGGCCGCCGCCGGCAAGCTGCTCGGCGGCGCACGCGGCCGCATATCCGCCGCCCTGGCCGAACGCCAGCAGGTGCTCGAGGCCGAGGCCGAGGCAAGCATGCTGGCCACCGAGGCCGTCGACGTCACCGTGCCCACCGACCGCGCCCCTGTCGGCGCCCGCCACCCCCTGGACGTCCTGGTGGACGAGGTCTCCGACTTCTTCACCGCCATGGGCTGGTCCATCGCCGAGGGCCCGGAGGTCGAGCACGAGTGGTTCGACTTCGACGCCCTGAACTTCGATGCCGACCACCCCGCCCGCCAGATGCAGGACACCTTCTACATCGACGGCGCCTCCGTAGGCGGCGCCCCCGGGGCCACGGCGAACCTGGTGCTGCGCACCCACACCTCGCCCGTGCAGGCGCACGTCATGCTGAACCAGGCCCCGCCGATCTACGTGGCCTGCCCCGGCAAGGTCTTCCGCTCCGACGAGCTGGACGCCACCCACACCCCGGTCTTCCACCAGGTTGAGGGCCTGGCCGTGGACAAGGGCCTGACCATGGCCCACTTGAAGGGCACGCTGGACCACTTCGCCCGCGCCATGTTCGGACCTGAGGCCCGCACCCGGCTGCGCCCCTCCTTCTTCCCATTCACCGAGCCCAGCGCGGAGATGGACCTGTGGTTCCCGCAGAAGAAGGGCGGGCCCGGCTGGATCGAGTGGGGGGGCTGCGGCATGGTCAACCCCAATGTGCTGACCGCCTGCGGCATCGACCCGGAGGCCTACACCGGCTTCGCCTTCGGCATGGGCCTGGAGCGCACCCTCATGCTGCGTCATGGCATCGCCGACATGCACGACATCGTTGAGGGAGACATCCGCTTCTCCCAGCAGTTCGGCACCACCGGAAGGGGAAACTGACATGCCTTACGTCCCGATCGAGTGGCTCCGTGAGCACGTAGACGTCCCCGTCGGCACCAGCGCGGCTGAGCTGGCCGCCGACCTGGTCAAGGTGGGCCTGGAGGAGGAACGCATCGTTCCTCCCGCCGTCACCGGCCCCCTCGTCGTCGGCCGCGTGCTGACGCGGGAGGCCAAGGAGCAGAAGAACGGCAAGACCATCAACTACTGCCGGGTAGACGTCGGCTCGTACAACGACGCCCCCGGCACCGGCAAGGAGCCCTCTGAGCTGCCCAGCCGCGGCATCGTGTGCGGCGCCCACAACTTCGAGGTCGGCGACCACGTGGTGGTGTCCCTGCCCGGCGCGGTCCTGCCCGGTGACTTCGCCATTGCCGCCCGCAAGACCTACGGGCACGTCTCCGACGGCATGATCTGCTCCGAGCGCGAGCTCGGCATTGGCAACGACCACTCCGGCATCATCGTGCTCGAGCGGTGGCTCGCGGCGCACGGCCGGGATGGCGAGGCCATTCCGGCCCCGGGCAGTGACGCCATCGGCCTGCTCGGCCTGGGGGAGGAGGTCCTGGAGATCAACATCACCCCGGACCGCGGCTACTGCTTCTCCATGCGCGGAGTGGCCCGCGAGTACTCCCACGCCACGGGAGCCGCCTTCACCGATCCGGCCGACGCCGCCAACCCGGATCGCTTCCAACAGGGGGTCGCCCCGGCTGGGGCGGATGGCTTCCCTGTCCGGTTCGCTGCGGACTCCGCACCCATTCATGGTCGCCCCGGCGTGGACCGCTACGTGGCCCGCGTGGTGCGCGGCATCGACCCCTCCGCCGCCTCTCCTAAGTGGATGCAGGACCGCCTGATCGCAGCCGGTATGCGTCCGATCAGCCTGGCTGTGGACATCACCAACTACGTGATGCTGGACCTGGGCCAGCCGCTGCACGCCTTCGACCTGAACAAGCTGGCCGCCCCGATCGTGGTGCGCCGCGCCCGGGCGGGGGAGACCCTCACCTTCCTCGACGAGGTCACCCGCACCCTGGACGGCGAGGACCTGCTGATCTGCGACTCCCCGGCCGGGGAGGGCTCCAGGCCCCTGGTGCTGGCGGGTGTGTTCGGTGGCGCGGAGACGGAGATCGACGCCGAAACCACTGACGTACTCATCGAGGCCGCCCACTTTGACGCGGTGTCGATCGCCCGCTCTGCCCGCCGCCACAGGCTGCCCACTGAGTCCTCCAAGCGCAACGAGCGCGGCGTGGACACCGAGCTGGCTCCGGTGGCCGCGCAGCGCGCCGTTGACCTGCTGGTCCGGTACGGCGGCGGCACAGCGGAAGCGGTCGCCACCGACGTCAACCGCACCATCGCGCCGGAGCCGATCACCATCCGCGCCGACGCCGCGCAGCGCCTGACCGGGGTCGCCTACGGCACCGCCCGGGTCACCGAGCTGCTGCGGACCATCGGCTGCACAGTCGAGGCCGCCGGAGGGGACGCTGACGGCGGGGAGCTCCTCGCCGTCACCCCGCCCACCTGGCGGCCGGACCTGGTGGGCGCCGCCCACTTTGCCGAGGAGATCGCCCGCCTGGACGGATACGACAACATCGCCTCCATCGTGCCGGTGGCCCCCGCGGGCACGGGCCTTAGCACCCGACAGCGCGCCCGGCGTGACGTCGTGCGCGCCCTGGCCGACGCCGGGCTGACCCAGGTGCTGTCCTACCCGTTCATCGGTGATGTGCATGACCGCCTCGAGCTGCCCGCCGACGATCCGCGCCGAGCCGCGGTGCGCCTGGCCAACCCGCTGGCAGACGACGCCCCGCTGCTGCGCACCAGTGTGCTGGACTCCCTGCTGGAGGCCGCCCGCCGCAATGCCTCACGGGGACTGGAGGACGTGGCCGTGTTTGAGCTTGGCAGCGTGACTCACCCCGCAGGCACCGTGCCGGCCCCCATCCCCGGGGTGGACCGACGGCCCTCCGACGCCGAGATCGCGGCGCTGAACGCCGGCATCCCGGACCAGCCCACGCATGTGGGCATTGTTCTGGCCGGAGACCGGGAGCGTGCAGGTGTGCTCGGCACCGGACGTCCCTGGGACTGGGCCGACGCCATCCAGCTGGTGCGCACCGTGGCGGCAGCGCTCGGTGTGGACGTCGAGGTCAGTGCCCCGCAGGGCGGCCCCTATGCCCCTTGGCACCCCGGCCGCACCGCCGAGGTACGCCTGCCCGCTACCCGGCAGGGTCGTGAGCTGGTGCCCGGAGTCCTGATCGCCCACGCCGGCGAACTGCACCCGCGCGTGGCCCGCAGCTTTGGGCTGCCGCCGCGCGCCTGCGCCGTCGAGCTCGACCTGGAGCCGCTGCTGGCTGCCGTCGCCGACGCCGGCGTCCTCCAGGTGCGCCCCGTGTCCACCTTCCCGGCCGCCAAGGAGGATGTCGCCCTCGTCGTCGACGAGTCCGTCACCGCGGCCGCGGTCGAGCAGGTGGTGCGTGAGGCTGCTGGGGACCTGGCCGAGGAGGTGCGCCTGTTCGACGTCTTCCGCGGCCCGCAGCTTGGGGAGGGGCGCAAGTCGCTGGCCTTCTCCCTGCGCCTGCGTGCCGCCGACCGCACCCTTACTGCCGAGGAGACCGCGGCTGTGCGCAAGCGCGTGGTAAAACGTGCCGCCAAGCGTCTGGGCGCCGAGTTGCGTGCCTGAGTGTGGGGCTGGTCACTGTTGGCAGCTACTGCGCGCGACGCGCTGCGGAAAGCGAATCAAGGCGGTGATACTGGCGGCATGAAGATCCTGCTCACCTCCTCATCCCGGCATGGCTCTACCGACGAGGTCGGCGCGGTGATCGCGCAGGAGCTGCGCGCCGCCGGCCATGACGTGGATCAGGCCCACCCTGAGGACGTTACCGATGTCGCCGGATACGACGCCTTCGTGCTGGGAAGCGCCGTTTACATGACGCGCTGGACACCGCAGGCCGTCGACTTCACCGAGCGCTTCCGCGAGGAGCTCGAGTCCCACCCCGTGTGGGCATTCTCGGTGGGCCTATCCGGCCTGCCCAAGGGCAAGGTGTCCGACCCGCACCGCATCGGCCCCGTACTGCTGTCCATCGACCCGGAGGACCACGTCACCTTCGCGGGGCGCTTCGACCCCTCGGCACTGACCCTGAGGGAGCGCTCGATCGCACGCATGGGCGGTGCCTCCGAGGGGGACTTCCGCAACCTTGACACGGTGCGTACCTGGTCCAAGTCGATCATTGAGGCGCTGGCCACGCGCTGAGTGCAGCCGGCTTCCCGGGGGCCGCAGCCGCTGTGAGTAAGCCGACTACGCGTCGCCGCCATCCAGTTGTGCATATGTATCCACTCGGATGTATGGTTTCCGCGTGACATGGACAGCAGCGGTCGCTGGAGCGACCGGGTACGCAGGCGGAGAGGTGCTGCGCCTCCTCGCCGCACATCCCGATATCGAGATCGGCGCCGTGACGGCAAACTCATCGGTCGGCACACGCCTGGGGCAGCACCACCCCCACCTGGTCACCCTGGCGGACAGGGAAGTAGCCCCGACCGACACCGCGCACCTGGCCGGGCATGACGTAGTCGTGCTGGCGCTGCCGCACGGCGTCTCGGGAGCGGTTACTGCGGCCTTGGAGGAGGCTCCGGGCACCACACCGGTTCTTGTGGACTGCGGGGCCGACCACCGTCTCACCGACGCCGCCGCCTGGGAGCGGTTCTACGGAACCGACTATGCCGGCGCCTGGACCTACGGCATGCCTGAGCTCCTCCACGCCGGCGAGTCCGTGGCCAGCACTCAGCGCGAGCAGCTGGCCGCCACCCGGCGGATCGCGGTGCCCGGCTGCAACGTCACCGCCGTGACCCTGGCCGCACAACCCGGCATCGCCGCCGGACTCATTGACCCGGGCCGGCTGAACGCCGTGCTGGCGGTGGGTTACTCCGGTGCCGGAAAGGCGCTCAAGCCCCACCTGACCGCCTCCGAGGCCCTCGGCTCAGCCCAGCCCTACGCGGTGGGTGGCACCCACCGGCACATCCCCGAGATCATCCAGAACCTCCAGGTCGCCGGCGCCGCCCCGGGCTCCGTGCGCCTGTCCTTCACCCCCGTGCTGGTGCCCATGAGCCGCGGCATTCTAGCCACCGTCACCGCGCCGGTCACCGCGGCCGTGACGCGCAGCGACCGTCCCGACGCCGTGCTGCGCGAGGCCTGGGAGCGCGCCTACGGCCCTACCGGTCGGGGCGAGACGCTCATCCACCTGCTGCCCGAGGGCGTCTGGCCGGTCACCGGCGCCGTGGCCGGCTCCGGCCTGGCCACCGTGCAGGTCGGTTACGACGCCGCCGCCGGCGTGGCCGTGATCATTTGCGCCATCGACAACCTCGGCAAGGGCACCGCTTCGGCAGCTGTACAGTCCCTCAACCTCGCCCTCGGCCTGCCTGAGGTCACGGGTGTCGTCACCGAAGGAGTCGCCCCGTGAGCGTCACCGCCGCCGCCGGCTTCCGCGCCGCCGGCATCAGCGCCGGGCTTAAGGAGTCCGGCAGTCGCGACCTCGCCCTGGTCGTCAACGACGGCCCCCTGGACGTCGCCGTCGGCGTGTTCACCTCCAACCGTGTGGTTGCCGCCCCCGTGCGCTGGTGCCGCGAAGTGCTCTCCGGCCGCCGCGGCGACGCCGACCGCGCCCGCGCCGTCATCCTCAACTCCGGCTCGGCCAACGCCTGCACCGGTCCGGGTGGCGAGGCCGACACCGCGGCCACCGCCGCGCGCGTCGCCGAGCTGCTTGGTGACGCGCACCCGGGCCTGCAGGCAGGCTCGGTACTGGTGTGCTCCACCGGCGTGATCGGCGTTCCCCTGGACATGCCCACCCTGCTGGACGGCGCCGCCACCGCCGTCGCGTCCCTGCAGGACAGTGCGGAGGCCGGCCACGCCGCAGCCACCGCGATCATGACCACCGACACCGTCCCCAAGGAGGACACCCTCCGGCTTGATGGTTGGAGCATCGGGGGCATGATCAAGGGCGTCGGCATGCTCGCACCGGGCCTGGCCACCATGCTGTGCGTAATCACCACCGATGCCGTGATCGACGCCGACGCCGCCCAGTCCGCCCTGTCCCGGGCCGCCGCCCGCACCGTGAACCGCATCAACTCCGACGGCTGCATGTCCACCAATGACACCGTGCTGCTGCTTGCCTCAGGCGCCTCCGGGACGACCCCGACGACGGAGGAATTCGGTGCGGCCGTCCAGGAGCTGCTCGGCCGCCTCGGACGCCGGCTCGTGGCAGACGCCGAGGGCGCTACGCATGACATAGCCATCACCGTCACCGGCGCGGTCACCGAGGCCGCCGCGGAGGCCGCGGCCCGCACCGTCTCGGCGTCCAACCTGCTCAAATGCGCCATCGCCGGCGAGGACCCCAACTGGGGCCGCGTGATCTCCCAGCTCGGTACCGTTCCCGAGTCGGTCTGCCCCTTTGACCCCGAGGCGGTCGACGTCACCATTAACGGGGTGACGGTCTTCCGCCACGGCGCCCTCGGGGAGGACCGGGACACGGTGGACATGACCCCGCGTGAGACGCGCATCGACATCGCCCTGAGCGCTGGTGACGCCGCCGCGACAGTCTGGACCAACGACCTCACCCACGGATACGTAACCATCAACGCGGACTACACGACATGACCACTACGCTCCCCGCTTCGCTGACACCCACCCAGAAGGCCTCCGTACTGCTGGAGGCCATGCCCTGGCTGCGCGCCTACAAGGGCGCCACCATCGTCATCAAGTACGGCGGCAACGCCATGGTCGATGACGCCCTCAAGCGCGCCTTCGCCCAGGACGTGCTCTTCCTACACCAGGTGGGCCTGCGCCCCGTCGTGGTCCACGGAGGCGGCCCCCAGATCAGCGCCATGCTGGCCCGCCTAGGCATCGAGTCCGAGTTCAGGGGCGGCCTGCGCGTGACCACCCCGGAGGTCATGGACGTGGTGCGCATGGTGCTGACCGGGGGAGTGCAGCGGGAGCTGGTGAGCCTGCTCAACGAGGCCGGGTCCGCCGCCGTCGGCATCTCCGGCGAGGACGGCGGCCTGCTGCGGGCGCGCCAGCGCCTGGCCACAGTGGACGGTGAGAGCGTCGATGTGGGCCTTGTGGGCGACGTGGTCGAGGTGGATCCGCGCTCGGTGATCGAGTTGCTCGACCAGGGACGTATCCCGGTGGTGTCCTCGGTCGCCCCGCTGGTCGCCGACGCCACCACCGTGCTGAACGTCAATGCCGACACCGCCGCGGCCGCCCTGGCAGTCGCGCTGAAGGCGCAGAAGCTCATCGTGCTCACCGACGTGGAGGGCCTGTACTCCAACTGGCCGGAGAAGGACTCGCTGGTCTCCCGCATCGGCGCCGATGCCCTGGAGGCCCTCCTGCCGGAACTGTCCAGCGGGATGGTGCCCAAGATGGAGGCCTGCCTGCGGGCCGTGCGCGGCGGCGTCGGCCAGGCCCACGTGGTCGACGGCCGCCAGCCCCACTCAATGCTGCTGGAGATCGTCACCGACGACGGCGTCGGCACCGTGGTCCACCCCGACGTCATCCCGCAATCCCGCACGAAAGGAGGTGCCACGCTGTGAGCACCCCGAACACCCCCGCGGCCGCCGAACCCAATGAGACCTGGCGGGCCCGCTACGCGGCCGCCGTCATGAACACCTTCGGTACTCCTGCCCATGTGCTCGTCCGCGGGGCGGGCGCCCACGTGTGGGACGCGAACGGCAACGAGTACGTCGACCTGCTGGCCGGCATCGCCGTCAACTGCCTGGGGCATGCCCATCCCGCCCTGGTTGCCGCGGTTACTGAACAGCTGCGCACCCTGGGGCACGTCTCCAACCTGTTCACCTCCCCGGCTCAGGTCAGCCTGGCCGAGGCCCTGGCCGATCTGGTGTTCCCGGAGGCCCCGCAGTTCGCACGAGTCTTTTTAGCCAACTCCGGCGCAGAGGCCAACGAGGCGGCCTTCAAGATCGCCCGCCGCCACGGCGGCTCCGCCCGCCCGCGCATACTCGCCCTGGAGGGCGCATTCCACGGCCGCACCATGGGAGCACTGGCACTGACCCACAAGGCCGCCTACCGGGAGCCCTTCGAGCCGCTGCCCGGCGGAGTGGAGTTCCTGCCCGCCGGAGACGTCGATGCCCTGCGCCGCGCGCTGGGGCCGGACGTGGCAGCCCTGTTCGTCGAGCCCATCCAGGGGGAGGCCGGGGTGCGGCCAATGCCAGCCGGTTACCTGGAGAAGGCACGCGAGCTCACCACCGCCGCGGGGGCGCTGCTTATCCTCGATGAGGTGCAGACCGGTATGGGCCGCACAGGCACCTGGATGGCCCACCACCTGCTCGCCCCCGGCGTCGTCCCGGATGTGGTCACCCTCGCCAAGGGACTGGGCGGGGGCATGCCGATCGGGGCCACCGTCGCCACCGGCGAGGCCGCGCAGCTGCTCGGCCCGGGGCAGCACGGCACCACCTTCGGCGGGAACCCCGTCGCGGCGGCCGCCGCCCTGGCCGTGATCGACACGGTCAGCAAGGAGGGACTGCTCAAGCGGGTCACCGAACTCGGCGACCGGTGGGCGGCGCGGCTGGCGTCCGTACCCGGAGTAACCGAGGTGCGCGGAGCCGGACTGCTGCGCGGCGTGGGCCTGAACGACGCGGTTGGACCGGCCGCCGAGGTCGCCGCCGAACTGGAGCGGCGCGGCTTCATCGTCAACCCGCCCCGCCCGGACACGCTCCGGCTGGCGCCCCCATTCATCCTGTCCGATGCCGATGCAGACGCCTTCACGACGACGCTGGCCGACGTCCTGGCCCGGCGGTCCGCGGCATGAGCACCGTGCCCGGCGTGCCCGCGCTCGAGGGCGCAGGCACGCCTCCCACCAAGGCGGCGCGCCATGCCCTGATCACCCAGATACTCAGTCATGAGCGCATTCGCTCCCAGGCGGAGTTGCGCGAGGCGCTGGCCCGCCGCGGGGTGAGCACAACGCAGGCGACGCTGTCGCGCGACCTGGTTGAGCTGCGCGCCACTAAAGTGCGCGGGGCCGGCGGCACCCAGGTCTATGCCGTGCCCGAGGCGGGTGCACCGGGGCAGGTCTCTCCCGTAGGGGGCAACGCCGAGTCCTTGACCGAGCACACGACCGCGCGGCTGGCACGTTGGTGCGCGGACCTGGTGGTCACGGCCGAGTGGGCCGGTAATCAACTGGTCCTGCGCACCCCGGCGGGGGCGGCCCAACTGCTGGCCAGCGCCCTCGACGACGCGATGCTGCCGGGTGTGCTCGGCTGCATAGCTGGAGACGACACGGTCCTGGTAATCACCCGTTCCGAGGCGGTGGCGGCCGATGTGGCGGCACACCTGCTGTCCCTGGCCGGGCCGGGACCCCACGGCTGAGAACACGCCGCGGGCACGCACACCCGATTGACCCACCCAAGAGCTGTCTGATTTGGACACCCAAGAGAAAGAAACAGAACGCATATGAGCAAGCACCAGGACCGTGTTGTCCTCGCCTACTCCGGGGGCCTGGACACCTCCGTAGCCATCGGCTGGATCGGTGAGCAGACCGGCCGCGAGGTCGTCACCGTGGCCGTGGACGTCGGTCAGGGCGGGGAGGACTTGGAGGTGATTCGCCAGCGGGCCCTCGACTGCGGCGCCGTGGAGGCCTACGTGGCGGATGCGCGCGATGAGTTCGCCGAGGAGTACTGCATGCCCGCCTTGAAGGCCAATGCGTTGTACGAGGGCAAGTACCCGCTGGTATCGGCCCTATCCCGACCGGTTATCGCCAAGCACCTGGTGCGCGCCGCCCGCGAGTTCGGCGCCAGCACCGTTGCCCACGGCTGCACCGGCAAGGGCAATGACCAGGTGCGCTTCGAGGTCGCGATCACCTCGATGGCCCCGGACATGAACTGCATCTCCCCGGTTCGCGACCTGGCCCTGACCCGGGACGTCGCCATCGAGTACGCCGAGAAGCACGACCTGCCGATCGAGACCACCAAGCACAACCCCTTCTCCATCGACCAGAACGTGTGGGGCCGCGCCATTGAGACCGGGTTCCTGGAGGACCTGTGGAACGCCCCCACCAAGGACGTCTACGTCTACACCGATGATCCCACTTATCCGCCGCTGCCCGATGAGGTCGTCATCCACTTCGAGCAGGGCATTCCCACCGCGATCGACGGGAAGCCGGTGACCCCGCTGGAGGCGATTCAGGAGCTCAACCGGCGCGCCGGCGCCCAGGGCGTGGGACGTATCGACATGGTCGAGGACCGACTGGTCGGTATCAAGTCCCGGGAGATCTACGAGGCGCCCGGGGCAGTGGCGCTGATTGAGGCGCATCAGGCCCTGGAGTCAGTCACCCTGGAGCGCCTCCAGCGCCGCTACAAGCGGCAGATGGAGCAGGCCTGGAGCGACCTGGTCTACGAGGCCCAGTGGTACTCCCCGCTCAAGCGCTCCATGGACGCCTTCATCGAGGACACCCAGCACTACGTGACCGGAGACATCCGCATGGTCCTGCACGGGGGACGGGCCACCGTTAACGGCCGCCGCACCGACACGGGTCTGTACGACTTCAACCTGGCCACCTACGAGACCGGGGATACCTTCGACCAGTCCTCCTCGCGCGGCTTCATCGAGATCTACGGCATGCAGTCAAAGCTCGCCGCCGCACGCGATGTGCGCCTGGGTCGAGGCGTCTCCTTCTGAGCACCGGTGCGGCGCCCATGGCGCGCTGCACCGGGATGAGCGGCCGACGGTGCCCGAACGCGGCGCCGTCGGCCGCTCATCCCAGTTCCAAGAGATCCCTTGGTCTCTAGGCACTGCCGGCGTTGCGACTCGATACGGGTAAGCGGTTCCGAATACGAGTCGTAAACGGCCGTCGCCGATTACGCTACGGCAGCAGCGGGCGGCCGCCGCAGCTCACGGCTAGCCGTCAGCCCTGTGGAAACCGCATGAGTCCGATCTCCTGAGCTTGTATGCGGGATGGGAACACGAGGAGGAGAGCGTGCCAGCAGACTTCCACGCCCCCACCACGGTCGCAGTGCGCGGATCGCGCCGCCCACTGCTGCCCGCGCTGGGCACCTGGGCATTCTTCTTGACCTTCTCCGGACAGGGAGTACGCAACCTCGTGGGTTGGTGGGCATTCGGCGTGATCGCCGCCGTGAGCGGCATCGTGCTCCTGCTCGTCTTCCTCTACGAGGGGCACCGGGTGCCGTGGCGCGCGCTGCCACCGGTAACCACCGCCTACGTCGGTGTGTGCGTGCTGAGTGTGTTCTGGTCCCAGTATCCCGGTGATACCGCCCTTGCGGCATTGCTGATGGTGGCCACCAGCGCCGCCGGAGTCCTGCTCGCCTGCGGCCTGTCCCTGCGGCAGATGACTGATGCCCTCAGCCGCGCCCTGGAGGCCACGCTAGTGCTCAGCCTCATGCTGGAGGCATGGGTGGCGCTGGTACTGCGTCACCCGCTCATACCTCTGTACATGCGCGATTGGGATGTGGTCCCGATCTCCTACTACTGGGTGAACGGCGACCTTCTCCGGGGCGGCCCGATTCAGGGCATTGTGGGAAACCGCAACCCGTTGGCCTTCATCGCTCTGCTCACTCTGCTGTGCGTGGCGGTGCGCTGGGCTGATCGGCGGGTGCGCCCGGTGGGCCTGGTGGTGTGGACCGCCTTATCCCTGCTGGTGCTGGTGCTCACCGGCTCGGCGACCGTGTCCGTGGCCCTGATCGTGTGCGCTTGCGTGTGCCTGCTGCTCTGGCTGGTGCGCCATGCCCCGCCCCGGCTGCGCCCGTTCCTGCTGATGAGTGCTGCGGCCCTGGGGGTGGCGTTGGTCGCTGCGGCAGTGGGCCTGCACACGCAGGTCACCGCGGCGCTGGGACGGAGCGCGGATATGTCGGGGCGCTGGGAGATCTGGACGCGGGTGCTGGACCTGTGGGAGGAGCACACGATCCTCGGCTGGGGGTGGATCATGTACTGGGTGCCCTGGCTGCCCGTATTCGCCACCCTAGTGGTGCGCCCGGACGGCACTCCCACAATGAGTGCCCACAACGCCTACATCGAGGCACTGTTCCAGACCGGTGTGGTGGGGGCGGCACTCGTGGTGGTGCTGGTGCTGCTGCTCCTGTTCCGCTCCTTTCGGCTCGCTCTGCGCAACATTGACTCCGATGCCTCGGTGCTGCTGCCGGCGCTGGTCATGACGGCACTGACGGTGCAGTCCTTCACCGAGTCCCGTCTACTCAGCGAGGGCAACTGGGTGGTCGTCTGCGCGCTGGGCACCTGGCTGGGTCTGCATCGCCTGTACGAGCGCAGTCGGGAGGACGCGCCTTCTGCTGCCACCGGTGGTGGCGCTACTTCCGAGACCCGGGCGCCGGTCCACGCCTCGGGCCGGCTCACACCTGCTCAGCCCTATACGTCATGATGGCCCCATGACGAGTCAGCCCAGCCCCAACCCCTCCGCCCCGCAAGCCTCCACGGCTCCCACCGGTATCAGCTTGTGGGGCGGCCGCTTTACCGGCGGGCCCGCCGACGCCCTGGCAGCCCTGTCGGTGTCCACCCACTTCGACTGGCGCCTGGCCCGCTATGACATCGCCGGCTCGCGTGCGCACGCCCGCGCCCTGCGCACCGCCGGACTGCTCAGCACCGCCCAGCTGGAGGGTATGCTCGCCGCCTTGGACCGGCTGGAGGACGACGTCGTCTCCGGAGCGTTCGTCCCTACTCCCGCGGATGAGGACGTGCATACAGCGCTGGAACGCGGCCTGATGGAACGTGCCGGCGCGGACCTGGGCGGAAGGCTGCGCGCGGGCCGCTCCCGCAACGACCAGATCGCCACCCTGATCCGCATGTACCTGCGCGACCAGGCGCGGCACCTGGCCGGGCTCGTGCTCGACGTCGTAGACGCACTTATCGACCAGGCCGCGGCGGCGGGCGAGGCCATCATGCCGGGCCGCACTCACATGCAGCACGCCCAGCCGGTGCTGGTCGCCCACCAGCTACTGGCGCACGCCTGGCCGCTGATGCGCGACGTCGAGCGGCTTGAGGACTGGGACGCGCGCGCGGCCGTCAGTCCCTACGGCTCCGGTGCGCTGGCCGGCAACACGCTCGGACTCGATCCCGACGCCGTCGCCGCCGAGCTGGGCTTCGACGCTGCCTGCGAGAACTCCATTGACGGTACCTCCGCGCGCGACACGGTCGCCGAGATGTCCTTCGTCCTGGCCATGACCGCGGTGGACGTCTCCCGCCTGGCGGAGGAGGTCATCATCTGGAACACCAAGGAGTTCGACTTCGTCACGCTGGACGACTCCTTCTCTACGGGTTCCTCCATCATGCCGCAGAAGAAGAACCCCGATGTTGCCGAGCTCGCCCGTGGCAAGGCCGGCCGCCTCATTGGCGACCTGGCTGGGCTGCTGGCCACCCTCAAGGCCCTGCCCCTCGCCTACGACCGTGACCTGCAGGAGGACAAGGAACCCGTCTTCGACGCCGTCGACACCCTCGCCGTACTGCTGCCCGCAGTGTCCGGTATGGTCGCCACGATGCGCCTTAACTATGACCGCATGGCGGCGCTGGCCCCGCAGGGCTTCTCCCTGGCAACCGATATCGCCGAGTGGCTGGTCAAGCAGGGGGTTCCCTTCCGCGAGGCGCACGAGCTCTCCGGTGCCTGCGTGCAGGTCTGTGAGCAGCGCGGAATCGAGCTTTGGGAGCTGACCGACGCGGACTTCGCCGCCGTCGATCCGCGGCTGACGCCGCAGGTGCGCACGGTCCTGTCGACGGCCGGCTCGGCGGCGGCCCGGGCTGGCCATGGCGGTACGGCCCCGGTGCGTGTGGTCGAGCAGTTGGCCCGCGCCATTGAGCACTCCGCCGAGCTGCGGGTCTTCTCCTGGGAGGGCTCGCTGCTGGATGGCTCCACCGGCCCGGTGGCCGATGCCGGTGACGCCGCAGAGGCGTAGGGCGGAGCCATGAGGCAGTCGGAGCCGGTGGAGGCGACTGCCCGCGGGGACTTGGCGGCTGTGGGGGCTCTGCCCGCGAACGTGGCCGACCTGCTCGCTGGTGACTCGGTGGAGGTGGCCCCGCAGCTGCTGGGCGCCGTGCTTGCCACGCGCCTGCCGCAGGGGGAGGTGTCTGTGCGGCTGACCGAGGTGGAGGCGTATAGGGGTGAGGCCGATCCGGGCTCCCACGCATACCGCGGCCGCACCGCGCGCAACGCCTCGATGTTTGCGGCCGCCGGTGCCATCTACGTCTACTTCACCTATGGCATGCACCACTGCGTGAATATCGTCTGCGGCCCTAGCGGCGTCTCGCGCGCCGTGCTGCTGCGCGGCGGCGAGGTGACAGGCGGAATCGAGCTGGCGCGCCGACGCCGCCCCACTGCTCGCAGCGACCGGGACCTTGCGCGCGGTCCGGCCCGTCTATGCCAGGCACTCGGCCTCACCCGGGACGACGACGGCTCCCGGCTCGGGCCGCCGGGCTCCCGCATTGCCCTGGAGCTGCCCGGCGTAGGCGAGGCTCCCGAGCCCGGCCGCATCCGCACCGGCCCGCGCACCGGCGTGTCCGGACCGGGCGGCGACGGTGCCGTCTACCCATGGCGCTTCTGGCTCGAGGGTGAGCCTACCGTCTCCCCCTACCAGCCCGCCCGGCCCCGCCGCCGGGGAGGGGACGCGCGATGACCGCGGCCTCTGGCCAGCGTCCTGAGCGCTACTGGAACCACAATGCCGCCTTCCATGACGAGCTTGTGGCCGATGCCGCCCGCCGCGGAGGGCGCGTGCTGGACGTGGGCTGCGGTGACGGACTGCTGCTGGAACGGCTAGCGGCCGTATGCGATCAGGCCGTTGGGATTGAGGCCGATGCGAATGCCGCCGGGCGCGCCCGCTCACGCCTGGCCGGACTCCCCGGGGCCGAGGTAATGCGGGCGGACGTGATGGACGCGGGTGTGATCGAGCGGCTCGGGTCATTCGACACCGTCACCTGCGTTGCGGTCCTGCACCACCTGCCGTTGGACAGGGGGATGGAGCGCCTGGGTGGCCTGGTCGCTCCCGGAGGCAGGCTCCTGGTCATCGGGCTGGCCGCCGACGCGTCAGCGGTCGACTGGGCGCTGAGCGCGCTGAGCGTAATCCCGATCCGGATCGCCAGCCTCCTTCACCATGAGCGGCGCGACATCGGAGTGCCGACGGCGCCGGCGCGTGAGGCGCGCCGGGAGATTCGCGCAGCCGCTGACCGGATCCTGCCGGGGGCTCGGATGCGCCGTCGCTGCTACTGGCGCTACTCACTGGTCTGGGACCGACCAATGGGGCAATCGGCATGACACCGACCGCCAAGACCGAGCTTGGCCGCACCCTGCCAGTCAGGGAGTTGTTGAGGCTGCTGAGCGCCGAATTGGGCAAGGCCCCGGTATGGCCCGCGCAGACTCCCTTCGAATACGTGTGCGGGATTGTGCTGGTACAGAACACGGCCTGGACGAATGTCGAGCGTGCCCTGGACGGGTTGCGAGCAGCCACCGGCTTCGAAGCCGAGCAGCTGCTGCGGCTGACCGACGCGGAGCTGACGGCGTTTATCCGCCCAGCCGGGTTCATGCGTGCCAAGGCACGCTCGCTGCGCGCCTTCGCGGCCTGGATGCTGTCCCCGGAGGGCCGGGCCGCGCCGACACTGGATGATGACGCCCTGCGCGCCGCATTACTGGAACTGCCCGGAATCGGTCCGGAAAGTGCTGACGTGGCGGCGCTGATGGTCTACGGCAGGCGTCGTTTTATCTTCGACACCTACGGGCGGCGCCTGCTACGACAGGCAGGCTATGCCGTCGGCCGCGATTACGAGACTACCCGGCGTACCCTTGGGGCCCGCATCGACGCCGAGGGACTCAGCCACAGTGAGCTGGTGGATCTCCACGGACTGATCATTGAGGCCGGCAAGCGCGCCCGGGCCGCAGGCGGCTGGGATGTCTACGGCCCCATGATCGGCGTTGGCACCGAGTAGTACCGAGTAGTGCCGACCGCGCACTCGCCGGGGAACCGGGTCGGGGCCTTTGCGCCGCAGTCGGCACGGAGGCGTATCCGTTCTTCTGGCACTTGGCCTGACGTACCGCGCAGCCGTGGCAGACTAGCCCGCGCCGGGCAACCGCCCCGGCCCCGGCCCACAGGCGCCGGGAGCAAACATGGGAAGGCACAGGACCGTGACCGACATCCTGGACGAGCTGCAGTGGCGGGGCCTGATCGCCCAGCACACCGACATTGATGCGCTGCGGGCAGCGCTGAGCGCCGGGCCGGTCACCTTCTATTGCGGATTCGATCCGACCGCCCCCTCCTTGCACCACGGCCACCTGGTAGCGGTCAAGGTTATGCGCCACCTGCAGCTGGCCGGGCATCATCCGCTGGCCCTGGTGGGCGGTGCCACCGGGCTCATCGGGGACCCGCGGGACAAGGGCGAGCGCATGCTGAACACAAAGGAAGTGGTCGCCGACTGGTCGCAGGGGTTGCGGGAGCAACTCGAGCAGCTGCTTGACTTTGACGGTGACAACCCGGCCCGCATCGTCAACAACCTGGACTGGACCGCTGAGCTGAGTGCCATCGACTTCCTTCGCGACCTCGGTAAGCATTTCCGTATGGGCACCATGCTGTCCAAGGACATCGTGGCTCGCCGCCTGGCCAGCGAGGAGGGCATTTCCTTCACCGAGTTCAGTTACCAGATCCTGCAGGCCAACGACTACCTGGAGCTGTTCCGCCGCTACGGCTGCACGCTGGAGGTAGGCGGCAATGACCAGTGGGGCAACCTGGTGGGCGGCATGGACCTGATCCACAAGGTTGAGGGCGCCTCGGTGCACGTGATGACCAACCCGCTGATCACCAAGGCCGACGGGACCAAGTTCGGCAAGAGCGAGGGCGGGGCGATCTGGCTGAACCCGCAGATGCTCAGCCCCTACGCCTTCTACCAGTTCTGGCTACAGGTGGAGGACACGGACGTTGCTCGCTTCCTCAAGGTCTTCACATTCCTTCCGCGTGAGGAGATTGAGCGCCTGGAGGAGTCCGTCGCCACGAATCCGAAGGCGCGCCAGGCCCAGCGCGCCCTGGCACATGAGGTGACCACTTGGGTCCATGGCCCGGAGGCGACCGCACAGGCTGAGGCGGCGACTGCAGCACTGTGGGGAAGGGGCGAGCTGAACGAGCTCGATGAGGCGACGCTTGCCGCCGCCACCGCGGACCTGCCTGCTGCCCCCCTTGCGGTGGGCAGCTCGACGATCGTGGACCTCCTCGTTGCCGCAGGACTGGAGAAGGGACGTAACGCGGCGCGCAAGACGGTGGCCGCGGGCGGTGCCTACCTGAACAACGTCAAGGTCACCGATGAGGATGCGCCGGTCGTGCAGGAGCAGCTTCTTGCCGGGGGAGTGGTGCTGGTGCGTAAGGGCAGACGCAACCTGGCGGTGGCTCGCTCGCGCGACTGACTACATGTACCGGCGGCCCTTACAGGACGAGCCGCGGGAAAGCCTCGGAACGGTCCCGTGGAATGCCTGGGTCAGCACGATTCGATGAGCCTTCCCGGGCACGCGAGAATGCGGAGCGGCGGTGACGGCAGCTGTGGCTGTTGTCACCGCCGCTCCGTTTGACCGAGGCACCGTGGCTGCGTAAAGTCTCTCCCTGCCGCCGGGAACGGGAATCAACCGGGAAGGCGGAGAAGAGGAACTGAACAGAGCCGCTGAGCGAGACGGGGATCACGGATCTCCGGTTTGACCCGGATCGCGCGGTTCGCTAAAGTTCCTCCGGCGCTTCCGGGAAGAAGTAATGGCCGAGCAGGCCATACGGAAACTCGGCGGGTGTGTTGTTTGGGATCTCGATAGTGTGTCGTGTTTGTTTGTTTGGTTGGTGTTTTTTGTTGGTTTCTTTGTTTGGTTTTTGTTTTGT
>NZ_PIZC01000029.1:0-5716 GCF_019325145.1 Actinomyces sp. 594 | reverse complement strand
GCCCGCGCCGCGGCGGCGGGCCCCGCCCCGGCACTGCCCGAGGACGCCGGCGCCGAGGCCGGCCTGCGCGCCGAGCTGGCCGAGGCCGTCGACTCCCTCGCGCCGGAGCTGGTGGCGCTGTCGCGGGACCTGCACGCCCACCCGGAGGTCGGCTACGCCGAGCACCACGCGGTCGCCGCCGTCGCCGAACTGCTGCGCGCCCACGGCATTACCCCGAGTGTGGGCGTGTTCGGCATGGATACGGCCCTGCGGGCGGTTATTGGGGCAGACGCTGCGGCGGACGCCGCAGAGAGTGGGGAGCGGCGAGACGCCGGAGCGTCGCAGCCGCCCGCCACCGCCGGCTCCCACGTCCCGACCATGGCGATCCTGGCGGAGTACGACGCCCTGCCCGGCGTCGGCCACGGCTGCGGACACAACGTCATGTGCGCCAACTCGGTGGGCGCCTTCCTCGCGCTGGCCGAGCTTGAACGCCGCCGCCCTGGAGCCCTGCCCGGCCGCGTCATCCTGCAGACCACGCCGGCCGAGGAGTCCGACACCGCCAAGGAGATCCTCGCCCAGCGCGGCATGCTCGACGGCGTCGACGCCGCCATCCAGACCCACGCCTACGCCCACGACCTGGCCGACCAGACCTGGCTGGGGGTGCGCCGCATGAGCGCCGTGTACACCGGTATCCCCTCCCACGCCTCCTCCCAGCCGTTCATGGGGCGCAACGCCCTGGACGCGGCTACTCTGGTGCTTACCGGCCTGGGCCTGCTGCGCCAGCAGATCCTGCCCATGGACCGCGTCCACGCCGTCGTCGACGACGGCGGGCAGGTCGCCAACGTGATCCCCGAGCGCGCCGAGCTCAACCTCATGGTCCGCTCCAAGTACCCTGAGACGCTCAAGGACCTGGTGAGGCGGGTGGAGGACCTGCTGCGCGGGGCGGCGCTGATGACCGGCACGGGGGTGGAGATCATTACCGACGCCAACACCAATGAGATGCCGGTGCGCTCCAACGGCCCGCTGCTTCAGGCCTGGGTGCGTTCCCAGCGGGAGCGCGGCCGCGACCCGCTGCCCGCCGGGGTGGTGACGGAGACGGTTGCGGCGGGCACCGACTTCGGGAACGTGTCGCTGCGCGTGCCCGGCATCCACCCGCTGATCAAGGTCACCGACCGCGACGACGTCGCCCTGCACACCCGCGAGATGGCCGCGGCCGCGGGCTCGCCCACCGGTGACGCCGCCGCCGTCGACGGCGCCTACGGGCTGGCCGCCGTCGCCCTGGACTGGCTTCACGACGCCGAGTTGCGCGACGCCGTGCGCGCCGACTTCGAGGCCGCCGGCGGGGCCGTGGACGTCGCCGGATTCTGGGAGGAGTGAGCCCGAGGCGACGTCGCGCCGTGGCGGCCCGCCCCTGGATGGGGCGGCCGAAGCCGGGCGCAGCCGATTTGCCACGGTGCGTGCGGCAGGTCCGGGTCCCGGCCCCGGCGGCGCGTTACGCGGCCAGCGCCTCACGCATGACGTCCAGGCCCACGCTGCCCAGGCGCAGTGCTCGGGTGTGGAAGTCCTTCAGGGACTCGCCGCGGCCCAGCGCCTCGTCGCGGGTTGCCTCCCACAGCCGCTGGCCAACCGCGTAGGAGGGCGCCTGCCCCGGGAAGCCCAGGTAGCGGTCCAGCTCGAAGCGCAAGAACGACTCTGTCATCGCCACGTTGCGGCGCAGGAAGGCCCAGGCGGAGTCGGCGTCCCAGGTGCCGTCGCCGACGCCGGGCAGCTCGGCCAGCTCCGGCGGGCGCCGCTTGCCCAGGTGCACGCCGATGTCCAGCACCACGCGGGCGGCCCGCAACCGCTGGGAGTCGAGCACGCCCATGCGGTCGCCGGGGTCGTCCTGGAAGCCGAGGCCGGCCATCAGCTGCTCGGCGTACAGGGCCCAGCCCTCGCCGTGACCGCTGACCCAGCAGGCCAGGCGGCGCCAGGCGTTGAGCTCGTCGCGCACGTAGGTCTGCATGCCGACCTGCAGGTGGTGCCCGGGCACACCCTCGTGGAATACGGTGGTGCGCTCCTGCCAGGCGGCGAAGGTGTCCGTCCCCTCCGGCACGGACCACCACATGCGCCCGGGCCGGGTGAAGTCGTCGCTCGGGCCCGTGTAGTAGATGCCGCCGGTGGCCGACGGCGCGATGCGGCACTCCAGGGTGCGCAGCGGGGCCGGGATGTCGAAGTGGGTACCGTCCAGCGCCGCGATGGCCTCATCGGCGGTGCGCTGCATCCACGCCTGCAGGGCGGCGGTGCCGTGGATGGTGCGCGCCGGGTCGGCATTGAGCCGGTCCATGGCCTCGCGCACGCTCACGCCCTCGCCATACAGCTGCGCGGCGATCGCCCGCTGCTCGGCGTCGATGGCTGCCAGCCGCTCGCGGCCCCACTCGTAGGTCTCATCCAGGTCGACTGTGGCACCCAGGAACTGGCGGCTGAAGCGGGCGTAGCGCTCGCGGCCCACGGCATCCACCTCACCGGCCAGCGGCGCGATCTGTTCGCCCAGGAAGTCGGCGATGCGACCGTAGGCGGCGCGGGCCTGTGCAGAGGCGTCACGCAGCTCCGCCTGCAGCGACTCGGACAGGGGTGCGCCGTCGGCGGTGGTGGCAGCGTCGATGAGGGCCGTGTAGGAGCTGGAGGACTCCGCCGCCTGAGCGCGGGACTGGTTGATGCAGGCCTCTACCTGGCGGCGGGCGGCCACGTCCCCGCGGCTGGCGGCCAGGCGCAATGAGTCGGCGTACTCACGCAGTGCCCGCGGCACGTCGCGCAGGCAGGCGGCGAAATCCGCCCAGTCCGCCTCGGTGGCGGTAGGCAGGTTGTCGAACAGGTCCCGCAGGTTCTGGATGGGGGAGTCGATGTTGTCCAGGCGGCGCAGCGCCTCGCCGGCGTCGGCGGACTCAATGCTGACGCCCAGCCGCTCGCGCATGGCGGCCACGGTGACCCGGTCGACCGCGTCGACCGGGGCGACCTGCTCCAGCTCGGCGAGCGTGCGGAGGTCCAGGTCGGTAAGCGCCTCGAGCGCCTCGGGGGAGTAGCCGTCCAGCTCGCCGCGGCGGCCGGGCAGGCCTACGGACACGGCGAACTCGGGGGACAGGTCCGCCAGGCGCTCCACGTAGCGCTCGGCAACGGCATCCACGGCGGTGGGGCGGCGGGTGGAGCCGCCGCCGGGCCGGGCCGCAGCGGGTGGCGGGGAGGGGATGTCGGAGGGAGTCTCGGTCATGCGCCGAGACTAGGCCACAGGGAGGTTGTCTCCAGCTCCGGAGAGCTTCGCGATGCGTGCGGCCGCAGACGAAAACGGTCAGCGCGCGCACGGAACCGGGGGCTCCAGATGCGTTCGCGCGGGGCCCGGGCGCGGCGCACGCTTAAGCCTCTTGCCTATCCGGCTTGTCGGCAAGTTTTGCCTGATATTCCAACGTTCATCTATCCAGGGTGAAGGACACCGATCGGCTCCTGCGTGCGCCGAGGCTGCTGGCGCACGCAGGAGCGGTCTCGCCACTCAAACGGATCATCGGTTTCCGCATATTTCCGCGGAATCGCTGGAGCCCCATCGACTCTAAGCGTGCGCCGCCCACGTCAGGGCGGACTCCCTGCGCGGGAGTCTGGGTGGGATTCGGTTCAGTTCAGGGGTGCGTACTTGTCTCGCAGCACCTGCAGACCGGGACCGAAGCTCCGCTCCAGTACGTCCCCGTGGCGCGCCAGCATCTCCAACTTGTACAGGTCGTGCCGCACGAGTTCGGTCACGGGCACCACCAGACCGGGGTGGCTGGTCCAGGCGGCGCGCGAGTGCGCCCCGGCGGAGACGTTCCCGGCAACGAGTTCGCGGTCGTCGATCGAGACGACCACCCACCTGCCGCCCAGCCCGGCTGTGACGGTGTCTGTGGCGGGGTGGGGGTGGACGGTCGCACAGTCGAGGTCGATCTCGCCATAACCGACGATGATGATCTCCACGTCGCGGTCTGCGGCCCGACGCAGACTGTCTTCCAGGGCGGGCACGTCCTGCGCCCACAGTTCCGCGAGGATGCGGTGCTGCGCGGCGGCGATGAGTCGGTTGGCCCTCTCGATGATGGCGGCCCGTCCCTGTAGATCCCAGATGGCGCCATCGTGGACGGCATCGGCCGCGAAGGCGGACAAGGACGCCTCGGCGGCATCGAGGCTGTCGTTGAAGCGAGAGCGCAGACGGGAGATGAGTTCGCGCGGCGGCAGCGGCGCGTACATCTGGGGATTGCCGCGGGAGACCTGGACGTAGTCGTCGGCGGCGAGGGAGGCGAGCACCTCGTAGATCTTGGAGCGGGCGATCCCGGCCCGCTTGGCGATGGCATACCCGGTTGCCGGCGCCTCCTCCAGCAGCGCCAGGTAGGCACGAGACTCCCAGTCGGTCATTCCCAGCGCCTGCAACTGCTCCGCCACTGAAACCATGATCCCCGTCCTCCGATCCTCAACTTGGTGCTGGGGCGGAGACGACGCCGCGCCCGCACGATGGCCATCGGTCACGATGCATCGGCCGCAGTGTCTGCCGGTGCGTGACGCGCCTGAGCTGCTCGGGCGGCATCGAGTACCCCGTCGAGCACCCAATCGGGAGCATAGTCACCCCATAAATTGCTCGCATAGTCACCCAATGGGTGACTACTATGTCCCGCGTGGGGCGAGCCCACCCCGGCCTCAGCCTGAAGTCGAGTTGGTATCCCGCTCTACCCAACCGGTTCGCAGGCGGGGGCAAACGCTGCCCGCCTGTCAAATATCGTCAATGCCGCGAGGAGACCCGCTGTGAGTCAGCAGAACTCGACCGCCCGCAAGATCGTCATTGTCATCGCCGAGGGCACCACTGCCGCCAGGGCCGCGAACGCCAGCGCCCTGTTGGCACTGACCATTGGCGCCCGCCACGCGGACCTAATCGGGCCGGATGTGCCCGACGCCGATGGACGTATGCACGCCGGCATCTCCGACACCCCCGTTCCCGTGCTGGTCGCGCCCGCATCCCAGTTGGCCGAACTAGCGCAGGCGCAACCGCCCATCGAGGTCATCGGCTTCACCAAGACGGCGGCCGGGGCTCACACCTATGACAAGTACACCCGCGCGCTCGCGGCCGTCGCCTCCGCGGACCTGGACTACCTGGCCGTGGCGCTTGTCGGCCCGCGCGCACAGGTCACCTCACTGACCGGCTCTCTCCCGCTGTTCCGCTGAGTAAATGGGCGTCCGAGTTCGGCACATTGCCGTTGGCGATTGCTGGTGCTGATCGCGAGGTCGTGTGATTCCAAGGTTCTGCCCGCGGCTGTCGGCGACGTCGGAGTCGTTAATGCTGATCCTGGACAGCGTTGGGCCGACAGGCACGGGACTCGGCGTCAACGGCAGGCCGCGTGGGCGAACAGGCCTCCCACGCGCCCGACGTCACCCCGGATTCCAGCACCGCGCGCCGTTGCTGGGAGAGCTGGTTTGTGTCTGCGGGGGGATGACCCACGCCGCCGGGCACTTGCCGGTTGAGCTGATGGGCGTGTTCTTCGGGCGGGATTGGTGCGTACGCCGGTGCAGGGCGGCGGTGTAGGGCAGCTAGGGGCAGAACGGCGTCGTGGGTCGGCGGCGCTGGGCTGACGGTTCGTATGTTCTGGTCGACGATTCGTACCTTCTTGTGACGGTTCGTACGGTAGGGGTACGTAGCGTCACCGAAAGGTACTGTGCTGTCTCCACACTTCTGGGACGGTTGAGTCTCATGACTTCT
>NZ_PIZC01000028.1:0-5823 GCF_019325145.1 Actinomyces sp. 594 | reverse complement strand
GCTGGCCGAATACGACCTCATTCGCCCCACACCCTCCACATCGTGGAGGGTTTCGGGCCCACGAGGACGTTTTCGCCGCGCGGAGGTCGTTCTCGGGCTGGCGAGGTCGTACTCGCCGCGTGGAGGTCGTTCTCGGGTTGGCGAGGTCGTACTCGGTCGGGCGCAGGGGGTCGTATCGGGGCCGATGAGGTCGTATTCGGCGGATCAGCGCCTACTGGCTGCGACCCATCGCGCGCGGGCGCGGCTCGGTCGGGCGCAGATCGGCGACGCGGCGGTCAGGCTGCGACCTCTCGCGCGCGGGCGCGGCCGGATGGCGCGGAGTTTTGCGGTTACGGCCAGCGGCTGCGACCCCTCGCGCGGGGCGCGGCGGGTGGGCCGCCCGGTGGCACCTGGCGTATGGCAAGTCGTGACCGGCGCTCCGACTCGGATCCGCCGTCACACAAAGTTGAGTGGAATAGACTCAAGGCTGCGTCGGTTGAGGCGTGCAGAAACTCCGGACCGCCTGTGTCCGGGCATCCACGTCAAGGAGGTCCATATGGACACTAACTTCACCACCCGCTCGCAGGAGGCGATTTCCGGAGCCATGCAGGCGGCCGCCGCCGCGGGCAACCCGCAGGTCGACTCCGCGCACCTGCTCTCCGAGCTGCTGACCCAGACCGACGGCGTTGCCGCCGGACTGCTCGCCGCCGTCGTCCCCGACGCCGCGGCCCGCCAGGCCATCGGTGCGGCCACCCGACGCGTACTGACGTCGCTGCCGGCCAGCTCCGGCTCCTCCGTCGCCCAGCCGCAGCCCTCGCGCGCCTTCCTCGCCGCTCTGGAGGCCGCCGGCAATGAGGCCAAGCAGCTGGGAGACGAGTACGTCTCCACCGAGCACCTGCTCATCGGCCTGGCGGCCGGCAGCCCCGCGGCCGACCCCGTCGCCAAGCTTCTAGCCGACGCCGGCGCCACCGCCCCGAAGCTGCGCGAGGCCCTGCCGCAGGTGCGTGGCTCCGCCCGCGTCACCTCCCCGAACCCCGAGGGCACCTACAAGTCCCTGGAGAAGTACGGCACCGACCTGACCGAGGCGGCCCGCGAGGGCAAGCTCGACCCGGTGATCGGCCGCGACGCCGAGATCCGCAGGGTGGTGCAAGTACTGTCCCGCCGCACCAAGAACAACCCCGTGCTGATCGGCGAGCCCGGCGTTGGCAAGACCGCCGTGGTCGAGGGCCTGGCCCAGCGCATCGTCGCCGGCGACGTCCCCGACTCCCTGCGCGGCAAGCGCCTTGTGGCCCTGGACCTGTCCGGCATGGTCGCGGGCGCCAAGTACCGCGGCGAGTTCGAGGAACGCCTCAAGGCCGTACTGAAGGAGATCAAGGACTCCGACGGCGAGGTCATCACCTTCATCGACGAGCTGCACACCGTCGTCGGCGCGGGTGCCGGCTCGGAGGGCGCCATGGATGCCGGCAACATGCTCAAGCCCATGCTGGCCCGCGGTGAGCTGCGCCTGGTCGGTGCCACCACGCTGGACGAGTACCGCGAGCACGTGGAGAAGGACCCCGCCCTGGAGCGCCGCTTCCAGCAGGTGTACGTGGGTGAGCCCTCCGTGGATGACACGGTTGCGATCCTGCGTGGAATCGCCCCCAAGTACGAGGCCCACCACCAGGTCACCATTTCCGACGGCGCGCTCGTAGCCGCCGCCACCCTCTCCGACCGCTACATCTCCGGCCGGCAGCTGCCCGACAAGGCCATCGACCTGATCGATGAGGCCGCCTCTCGGCTGCGCATGGAGCTGGACTCCTCGCCGGTGGAGATCGACGAGCTGCGTCGCCGCGTGGACCGCATGCGCATGGAGGAGTCCTACCTGGCCGACTCCTTGGAGGAGGGGGGCGACCGTGCCGACCCCGCCGCCGTCGACCGGCTGGAGCGGCTGCGCGCCGAGCTGGCTGACGCCTCCGAGCAGCTGACCGCGCTCAATGCCCGCTGGGAGGCGGAGAAGGCCGGTCACAACAAGGTCGGTGAACTGCGCGCACAGTTGGACGAACTGCGCACCAAGGCGGACCTGGCCGAGCGCGAGGGCCGCTTCGAGGAGGCCGGGCGCCTGCGCTACGGCGAGATGCCCGCCCTGGAGAAGCAGATCCGCGACGCCGAGGCGGCCGACACCACCGTGGTCGGCCCGGACGGCGTCGAGCGCGAGGGCGTCGGCCCGGAGCCGATGATCGCGGAGAAGGTCGGCCCCACCGAGATCGCCGAGGTCATCTCCGCCTGGACCGGGATTCCCGTCGGCAAGCTGATGCAGGGCGAGCAGGCCAAGCTGCTGCGCATGGAGGAGGTCATCGGGGAACGGCTGATCGGCCAGAAGGCGGCCGTCACCGCAGTCGCCGACGCCGTGCGCCGCTCCCGCGCGGGCGTGTCCGACCCCGACCGGCCCACCGGCTCCTTCCTGTTCCTCGGACCCACGGGCGTGGGCAAGACCGAGCTGGCCAAGGCCCTGGCTGACTTCCTGTTCGACGACGAGCGCGCCATTGTGCGCATCGACATGTCCGAGTACTCCGAGAAGCACGCGGTGGCCCGGCTGGTCGGGGCGCCTCCGGGGTACGTCGGCTACGAGGAGGGCGGCCAGCTCACCGAGGCCGTGCGGCGCCGCCCCTACTCGGTGGTGCTGCTGGACGAGGTGGAGAAGGCCCACCCCGAGGTCTTCGACATCCTGCTGCAGGTGCTCGACGACGGCCGCCTGACCGACGGCCAGGGCCGCACCGTCGACTTCCGCAACACCATCCTCGTGCTCACCTCGAACCTGGGCAGCCAGTTCCTCATCGACCCGCTGCTGTCCCCGGATGAGAAGCGTGAATCGGTGATGACCGCGGTGCGCAGCGCCTTCAAGCCGGAGTTCCTCAACCGGCTTGACGACACCCTGATCTTCGACGCGCTCACCAAGGAGGAGCTCGGCAAGATCGTCGACATCCAGCTGGCCCGCATGTCCGAGCGGCTGCAGGGGCGCCGCCTCACGCTTACGGTTACCGACGCCGCCCGGGAGTGGCTGGCCGACGAGGGCTACGACCCCTCCTTCGGTGCCCGGCCGCTGCGCCGCCTGGTGCAGCGGGAGATCGGCGACCGACTGGCCAAGATGCTGCTGGCCGGCGAGGTGCTCGATGGCCAGGAGGTAGTCGTCGATGTCAGTCCCGAGGGCGTGCTCGCAGGCCTGGCGCTGACCGCCCGCGGGGAGGCCTGGGCGCCGTCGGCCGCCACGCCGATGGGCTGAGCGGGCGCCCGGGCGGGGCTGCCCGCGCAGGGACGCGCCGCCCGGGCCCGCCGGGCATCGGTGCCAGAATAGGGGCATGTCTGGTATCTCGGCCCATGATCCTGCTGCTCCCGGCGCAGGCGCCTCCACCGGTGGGCGCTGGCGCGGCCCCGGCCGCCCGCCGGCCGGAAGCGAGGACAAGCGTGAACGGATCCTCAACGAGGCCGTGGCCCTGTTCGGCGCTCACGGATACGCGGGTACCTCCCTCGCGGACATTGCCGCGGCCGCTGAGATCTCCAAGGCCGGGCTGCTGCACCACTTCGCCTCCAAGGAGGCGTTGTTCGCCCAGGTGCTGGAGCGGCGCGATCGGGAGGACCGCGCGAGCCTGCTGGGTGATGACCGGTTCAAGGACGATCCGTGGGCGCTGCTGGACGCGTTTGCCGCCCTGGTTGAGCACAACACCCAGCACCGCGACCTGGTGGCGATATACACCGCGACGACGCCCGCGGTGCTGGCCACCGCGCACCCCGCACACACCTGGCTGGCCCACCACTTGGCGGAATCCATTGCCCAGATCGAGGAGAGCCTGGAGCGGGGCAAGGCCTCTGGGGTGGTGCGCCCCGAGGCGCCCTCGCGGCTGATCGCGCGCTCGGTTGTGGCGCTCAGTGACGGGCTGCAGATCCAGTGGCTGTGCGCCACCACGCCTGACACGGCCGCGGCGACGAATGTCGGCACCGGGATGGTGGATGAAATGCGCCTGTATGTTGCCGACCTCAAGCAGCGCTGGCGCATCGACTGATTCCCCCTCCCCACCGCCACGATGGAACCCTCCCCACCGGCACCGCGGCACCCCGCCGGGATCGGTTGATATGACCAGCGCTTCCGGCATGATCAGTCCCACCAACACACGCGAATCCGCTCGGTGGGCCAGCCGATGTCCTCGAGTTCACGGTCGGGAAGTGGCAGCACTTGGTCGGGGGCCATTGCCTCGGGAAACCAGCTGCGGACCTGCTCGGGCCGGACATCGGTGACGACCATGACCTCCTCGGCGAACGGCCAGTCCGGGTCGTCAAACATGGAGATCGCCACCCGCACGTCGTCAACGTCGTCCCGGGAGAGAAGCTTCTCAAGGACGGCGCATACCTGCTGGGGGTCGGGCATGTCCTGCGGCTCGCCGTCGAGCACCACATTGGCCATGATGCTGCCGGTGACGTGGTTGCCTTCGAAGAACTCCTCCAACGTCAGCAGCGGCGTGGGACGGTACACGCCGGCGTCCGCGTCCCAGAAGGGGGCGATGCGGGCGGTGATCCGCTCAAGTGGTGTCGTCATGTCTCGACCCTACTTCGCTACGATGGTCGGCAATCCCGGGTCGGGACGTATCGTTCGTGTGTGACCGCGCGCCAGCCAGACCAGCCGTCTTCGCCGACCCCGCATGTGAACGGTTCGGTTGACGATGCTGAATTGGAGCGTCTGCACGCCGAGGCCTTCGGGTTGGAGGCCGAAGTCCCACCACCCCCGTGGGCGGCACGGCTTCGAGAACACAGCCTCTTCTGGGTCACCACCCGTGTGGAGACCACGCTCGTCGGCTTCGTCAATGTACTCGGCGACGGCGGGCTCCATGCGATCTTGATGGACACCTGCGTCAGTCCGAGACACCAGGGGCTTGGAATCGGTACTCGGATGGTGGAAGTCGCCGCTCAGGAGGCGCGCCGCCGGGGATGCCGATGGCTGCACGTGGACTACGACCCGCCACTGGCCTCGTTCTACGAAACTGGTTGTGGGATGTCTGCGACGTCGGCGGCACTGCTTGACCTGGGATCGGCGGACAAGGCCGCGCCGGTTTAGCTGCTCGGCTGGAGTTCAACGAGCTTCTCGGAACCCTCCCGGTTATGGGGCTCTTCCGATTTGTGGGTGCTGGTGGGTGGTGTGCTCCTCGGGCGTCCCCGTCGTGGGGGTGGAGTGTCCGGATTCGGCACAAAGGCCGTTGGCGACCGCTGGGGCCGTGTCTGACAACCGCATGATTTCAACGTTCTGTCCGTGGTCGTCGGTGACGTCGGAGTCGTTTATGCCGATTCTGGACACTTCGGTCCGCCGCGCGCGGGACTCGGCGCCCGGTGCGCCGGCCGACGGCGGTGAGGCCGGCCGGGACCGGCGCCCGCACCCTCCCGGGCCCCTACTTGGCCCACTCGGCCCGCGTCCCTCCAGTTGGACCGCGTTCCTGCGGTCGGGAGCGCGTCGGGGGCGATCCAAGTGCCGGAACACGGTCCAAGCCGACGAGGTCGGCGACGCGTCCCCCACGACACGCCCGAACCGCGCACGCATTAGTGCCGGCAACCCCGCAATGCGGAGCCACGGCCGTATCCGGAGCGGCGTTCGCTGCGCGGGGCGCCCTGTTGTTTATAACCGACCCTGATTGTGTCCGCGGCCCCGATAGCGCCTGCTTCATCGGCGTGTTGATAACCCTCGATACCCGGGGTTATCGGCGTAAACGTGGTGCTTTAGACCGGCGTGTCGGGGTGTTCTAGCTGGTTCGTCCGGCCCGGCCTTTGCGGGTCCTGAGGCCTTCTTCGGGGGTGGGTGTGGTGCCCCATCCTGCGGGGTGCGTA
>NZ_PIZC01000027.1:0-4650 GCF_019325145.1 Actinomyces sp. 594 | reverse complement strand
CCCAGATGTCATGAGATCCAACAGTCCCAGAAGTCATGAGACATCACAGTACGGTAGGGGTACGTAGCGTCACCGAAAGGTACGAACCGTCGCGGGAAGTGCCGAACCGTCGCGGGAAGTGCGGAAGCGTCGCGCGGGGCGCACGAGCGGGCCGGCCCGGTCCGCGCCCCTGCAGTAGTGGATGCCCCCGCAGTAGTGTGTGGTCCCCGCGGCACCACCGGGACCCGCAGCGGCGTTTTCACCTCCCCGCAGTGGTGGGTACCTCCCCGTTGAGGCTGGTGTGTGGCACTGGCCTGCTGTGAGCTGCGCGCGCATGGGCACGCCTCCCCGCAGCACCTGGGATCGCTGGGATCGCTGGAACCGCTGGAACCGCTGGAACCGCTGGAACCGCGGGATCGTTGGGATCGTTGGGATCGTTGGAACCGCGGGATCGCTGGCCGGTGCCGCCGGCGGTTGTCCCCCCGGTTAGGAAGCCGCGTAGTCTCAATGATTTCTACCATTTGCCCGGGGCCGCCAACACGGCCGGACCCGCGGCCCCGTGCGACCCCGCCGAAGCGAACGCGACCACCACACCGCGGCACGATCCCTCCCGCCACAGCCACAAACCGGAGGAGCGGGCATGAGGTGCCACTGCCGATTGCGCGTCGGCCATGACAGATGTAACGTTGATGCGGCCTCATTGTGAATGACGGTTGTAAATGTCGACGATGAATGCGTGTGAGGGAAAATGGCGCCGAAGATCGTGTATGCGTCCAAGACGGGAAACGTGCAGAAGGTAGTTGAGCGGCTCGGGCTTCTGCCCGATGCCCTCAAGATCGTAGACGGCACTGAGCGCGTGGATGGTGAGTACGTATTGTTCACCTACACGGTCGGCAAGGGGCAGATTCCTAAGCCCGTGAAGGCGTTCCTCGAGTCGAATCCGGGGATTGTGGCCGTGGTGGGAAGCGGAAGCAAGGCCAAGAGCCACGTAGAAACATTCAATTTCGCGGCTAAGCGCGTAAGCGAAACCTATGATGTGCCAGTTATCGCCAAGCTGAACGGCGTGGGCACCAGTGAAGATCTCGACACGATTCGTGCGGGTCTGGCGGCGCTCTAGCCGAGTGGTGCCGGACGGTGCTGAGTTGCGTGGCGTCGGGTGGCGCTCTAGCCGAGTGATGCCGGGTGAATCTGGTGTCGATATCGGCGTCGTCGGTGCCGGTGGCGGTGCGCGTCCGGGACGGCGCACCCGGGTCAGCTCAGCAGCAGACTGGCCGCCACATAGACGGCGGTGCCGCCGATCAGCGAGAGCCCCAGGGATCTGCGCCACAGGTGCAGTCCTGCGGTGGTGCCGATGCCCGCAAGGGCGGGCAGCCAGGTTGCGGGGGCGCCAGTTACCCCATCGAGCGTATAGGCCACCAGCACGATCATGACGCCGAGCGGCATGGCGTCGCCGAGGAACCCCACCAACGGCATGCGCCCGCGCCCGCGCAGCAGCACGAACGGAGCAACACGGCAGGCGAAGGTTATGGCGGCCACCGCCGCAACGGCCCCGGCCAGTTGGGGATCGGTGAGCATCAGCTTCCACCTCTGCTCGCCGGGGCTCTGTTCGCGTGGACCCGCCACGCATACAGGGTTATGAGTGCGGCTGCAAGGGTACCCAGCGCGCTTAGAAGAGCCGCGGACCCACCTACCAGCAGCCCGACTCCTCCGGCCACGAATCCACTGAGTAAAACGGCCAGATCGGGGTGCGCCTTCCAATTCTCGATGGCAAGAATCACGAACAGTGAAGTGAGCACGAAGCCGAGCAGCTCCACGCGCTCCCCGATAAGTGAAGCCAGGCCGGTTCCCGCCAGAGCACCTGCCGTCGTCCCGGTGATCCAGGCGGAATGGCTCAAGGCTTCCACGACGACGATATAGCGCCCACTCATTGCGGCCCGGTCGCGCGAGGCGAGCAGGGCGTACACCTCATCGGTGATGGCGTGGATTGCGTACAGGTGGGTGAGCGGGCGGTCGCGGACCCGATTCAGTGGAAAGCCCAGCCCGTAGAAGACGTGACGGCCGGAGACGAACAGGGTGGAGGCGGCGATCGCCGCTAGTGGCTGGCCGGTGCCCGCCAGTGGGACCAGCAGCATCTGCATGGTTCCCGAGTAGATGACCAAGCTCCACACCGGCGCCCACCACCATGCCAGGCCCTGTGCCACCAGCAGCAGCCCGGCGGCCAGTCCGAGCGTGATGTAGCCGATCATGATCGGCAGTGCGTCTCTTGCGGCATCGCGCGCACTGACCATGGGCAGCGGCTCGCGTGCCGACGTCGACGCCGCGGGGGAGGGAACGCTGGAAGCGGGCACCGCCCCAGGCTAGATGCTGTCAGGCCGGGGCGTTCAAACGGACTTCATGGTGAGATCAGAATCGTCCCGCGTCCAACGGCGAGACGCCGACTCAGGCGCGGCGCACCCGGTCGATGATCTCCTGCTCGCGGCGGCCCGCCCGGCGGGCCTGGTGCGAGACCACGCCGACCATGATCATGAACAGCCCGAAGGCGATGAACTTGCCGCTGATGGCGTCGGCCCACCAATATGCTGAAAGTGTGGCGCCTAGGCTCGAGTGAGCGGTAAGGCGGTCCAGCAGCGGGCCCACCGCATCGTTCATAGCGGCAGGCGCGACTAGGAACGGCAGGCCCGCCAAAACGGATATGACGCCTACTACGAAGGACCCCAGGCTGGATCGGCTGGCGGTCCACAGCGCGAAGGCGAGCGCGGCGGCTCCCGCAGCCAGCTCCAGCAGCGCGCGCACAGATAGACCGAAGCGCATCGGGGTGGCCCCGTCGACGGCCGCGGCGGCGCCGTCGTGGAGGAAGTACCAGGCCAGGGGCAGTGCGACTACCCATACCAGCACGCCGGCCCAGTGGGCGGCGGCGCGGGACTTCGGATGGCCGACGACGCTTGATCCCTCCAGCAGGATGTCGTCTTCCGAGCGTGGTTCGTCGGCGGCCGGTTCGGCGTCGGGGGCTGCGGGCGCCGACGCAGCGGGGTCGGCTGTGGGGGCGGACCCGGGTGTGGGTGGCACCGGGGCTGGGGCGGGATCGGGCGCGGGTGGTGCTGGGGTCGGGGCGTGCGGGGGCTGAACCGCCTCGTCGGCCGGATCAGCGCTCGACGTGGTCAGGGAGGCGGCAGGGGTGGGGGAGTCGGCGGAATCGGCAGGCGTGGAGGAGTCCGCGGAATCGTGCGGGGCGGCCGCTAGCTCCCAGGCGGCGGACTCGGCCCGGTCCGCCGCTGTGGCGTGGTCCTCGGGGTCGTGTCCGGCGGCGTTGGTGTCGGTGCTCATCTGAACCTCCTTGTCCGCCACGGTAATGGCGCCGCCACCGTGCGCTGGGAGGCGTGCCGGGAGGCGATTCGAAGTAGACCGACCTGGGACTGGCGGACTCGTCTAGGCCTCCTACTGCGGTAGTAGTGAAAAGCTGACAGCCGAATGCCTCGACTCGTCTGTCGGGCGTTGGGAGGGCGGGCGCCTTTGACCGACCGGTAGTCAGGCCCGGGAGTAGGGCACTCCGTGCGGTGGCGTGGTCTCCTCCCGGGAGCGCAGTTCTGCCAGCTCCCGCATGCGGCCCTCGCGCCGGGCCAGGTGCGCGCCCCAGCCGACGCTGACCAGCACGATTCCCGTCAGCAGGAGTCCCGCCCCGGTCGGGTCGTTAGGTAGCAGCCGCTGTGCCAGCGCGTGCCCGGGCAGCTGCGGCCAGATATGAGCCAGCAGGCTCGGCACTGAGGCCAGTACGAGCAATATTCCGGTGGCCCGGGCGCCCAGTGTGGAGCGGCCTGTGAACGCCGCCCCGACCACCAGCAGGATCAGCGCCAAGGTGGGGCCGAGCACCGCCCCGCCCAGGGGCTCATCCGGGGAAACCAGGCGGGCGTATCCGGTGGAAATGAGCGTGAGGGCGAGACCCGTGGTCACGATCGTGAACGGGAGGGAGAACGCATGGTCGCGGCGCCGCGACGGGGGTGCCGCCGGGGTGACGCCCGGCGTCTTGTCGTGGGCGCTGAGCCTGACGGACAGGCGTGCATCGGCGCGCCCGGCGCGACGTGCCAGCCGCATTCCCCAGGAACCGCCCAGTAGCAGTGCTGCGACGATGAGCACCGCCCCGCTGGGGATCAGTGTGCGCGCCCAGGCGAAGGGGGCGGCGGTGGCGCGACCCGGGATAGACACGATTGCCATCTGCGCCGCCAGGGCGACGATCCCGCCGACCAGGCCGCCCAATGAGGAACGCAGTGCAAACAACCACTGGGCCAGCGCCGAGACCACGAGCGCGAGCAGCGCAAACAGCGCGATACGCGGCAGCTGACCCGCTTCGGACGCGGCTGCGGCTACCCCCGTCAGAGCGAGTATTGCAGGTGGCAGTACTGCGCCGACGGCGGCCGTCAGCAGATAGTCGCTGCGACGAGACCGCGGTGCCTGCTGGGTGCTTTCTGTGCCGGGCGCGGAGGTCTGCGGCGCGGGCGCAGCTCGCCCCGATGACGGCGTCGCGGGGGAGGAGTTGTCTTGCGTCACATTTGGATTTTAGACGATCGCCCGACGGGCGGCGCCGGCACGCTGGCAGATGCACTGGGGCCGGTGGGCCCGCAGGGGCCCCGCCGGGCCGCGGGCGGGCCGGGCGCCGTCGCCCGGGTGCCGACCCGG
>NZ_PIZC01000026.1:0-7410 GCF_019325145.1 Actinomyces sp. 594 | reverse complement strand
ACCCCACCCAGGGCCTCCCAGAATCTCACGACTTCTGACACTCCCAGATGTCATGAGATCCAACAGTCCCAGAAGTCATGAGACATCACACGATGCCGACGCCACCAAGACCAGCCCCTACGTGCGCGGCACCGGCATGGACGCCACCCTCGACTTCGCCTTCCAGGCCGCCGCCCAGGGCTTCGCCCGGGGCCGGCCGACGACGAACCTGAGCACTTTCTTCGCCACCGACGACTACTACACGACCACTCACTCCAGCATCTATGCCGAACCCACCTTCCTGGGCAACCACGACATGGGTCGTATCGGCTACCTGCTGGGCGGCGGCTCCGGCAGCGAGGAGCTGCTAATCCGCTCCGAGCTCGCCCACTCGCTGATGCTGCTGACCCGCGGTCAGCCGGTCATCTACTACGGTGACGAGCAGGGCTTCGCCGGCTCCGGCGGGGACAAGGACGCCCGCCAGGACATGTTCGCCACCCAGGTGGACCAGTACGCGACCGAGCAGCTCATCGACGGCACCGTCGCCGGCTCCACCGACCGCTACGACACCGACTCCGCGCTCTACCAGCACATCGCCACTGTGTCCCAGCTGCGCGCCACCTACCCGGCGCTGTCCACTGGCTCCCAGATCGAGCTGTACTCCCAGGACTCCGCCGGCGTATACGCCTTCGCCCGCGTGGACCGCGACGAGAAGATCGAGCACCTGGTCGCCCTGAACAATGCCGGCGAGGACCAGGTGGTCACCTTCAACACCCTCACTCCCGGCGCCGCCTACACCCCGCTGTACGGCACCGAGCAGGCGGTCACGGCCGACGCCGACGGCACGGTCACGCTGACCGTGCCCGCGCTGAGCGCCGTCGTGCTGCGCGCCGACGCCACCGTCGCCGCCACCGAGAACCCCGCAGTCGAGTTCGCCACCGCCTACGGGACGAACCTGTCCGGCGCCACCGCCGAGATCGCCGCCGCCACCGCGGCCGGCCGCTGGGCGGAGACCACCTTCTCCTACCGGCCGCTCGGTACCGAGGAGTGGACCGTCGTCGGCACCGCCGAGGATGACACCCCGCGCGTGTACGCGGACCTGTCCGCGGTGCCCACCGGCACCGTCCTGGAGGTGCGGGCGGTAACGACCGACGCCGCCGGCAACCGGGCCGCCACCTCCACCCTCGCCGTCGTAGGCGCCGACCTGACCGGCGCCGAGCCCGAGGCCAAGCCGGATGCCCCCATCGACGGCCTCGAGGTCACCATCCCCGGCGACCACAACACCGAGATGGGCTGCATTTCCGACTGGCAGCCCGACTGCGAGCAGGCGCTGCTCACCCAGGACCCGGTCTCCGGCCTGTACACCGGCACCTTCGACATCCCCGCCGGCACCTGGCAGTACAAGGTCGCCATCGGCGGCACCTGGGACGAGAACTACGGCGCCGATGGCGTCCCCGGCGGCGACAACATCTACTACACCACGGACGGCCTAAAGCCCGTCGCCTTCTACTACGACGCCCGCACCCACCTGGTGTGGCACGAGGTCACGGAGCCGCCCGCAGCCGATCCCACCGCGGAGCCCACTGCCGTCCCGTCGGCCACTTCCACGTCGGTGCCCGGCGCGGATCCGAGTGCCGAGGCGACGGCGTCGGCGCAGCCCGGTGCCTCCGCGCAGGGCACCGCGCCCGCGGCGGTCGGGGAGAGCACTGCGCCCGCGGCTACGGCGGCTGCCACTGCCCCCGGTGGAACGGCTACGGTCCCCGCAGGCGGCGGTGCAGCGCCGTCGGCGACCGCGACCGTCCCCGCTGAGGGGGCTTCGTCATCGTCATCCGCGACACCCGCCGGCGCCGCCGGCGCGCTGGCCCGTACCGGAGCCATCGGGGTCATGCCGCTGACCGTGGCCGCGCTGGCGCTGATCATGGCGGGGGCGCTCCTGCACCGGCGTCGCCGCGCCTGAATCGCGGCGCGCAACAACGCGGGCGGCGCCCGGGACCGAGTGGCTGGTTCCGGGCGCCGCCCGCATCGTTGCCTGCCGCCCACGTCCGCGCTTGCGGCCGGGGTCCTCTACTACGCCGGTTACTGCTCTAGTACGCGCGTTAGGTGTTTGTTGAAGGGGCTCCGGCCCTTCAACAGAGGTCTAACCGGCGTAGTAGACGCCGAAGGGGCGTAGCAAACGCTGGCCGGCTCCACCAACGCTCGCGACACCCCGCCGGGACGGTCCCGAAGGCACTCGCCTCCGCACCGTCCCGGCGGGTTTGCGTGATGGTCTGCGCGGTCGAGGACTCAGCTCACGCGATCACCACGACCGCGGCGGGCATTGGCGTACGCGCCGACGGCGAGCAGGGCCAGGCCGCAGACGATCCAGGCCGTCAGCACCCATGGGCTCGCCCCCATGCCGGCGCCGTCGAAGTAGGCGGCGGAGCGCAGCCAGGTGCCGGCCGCCCCGACGGGTAGCAGCTGCCCGAATGCTCCCCACCCGCTGGGGAGCCACTGCCACCCGGTGGCGAGGCCGGAGAGCGGGTTAGCCACAAACAGCATGATTACGGCGCCTAGCCCTATGCCGGCATAGCCCATCAGCTCCTGCAGGCCGATCAGCGTCAGGGAGATCGCCGCAATGCCGAGGGTCAGGCCCGCCCACAGCAGCAGGAAGGAGCCGGAGACGGCGCCGAACCAGGTCTGTAGCACGACGGCGACGCACAGCCCGCCAAGTGCGGCGATTGCCGTCGCCCCCAGCACGCGCTTCCACGGAGAAGTGCGCAGTACCAGGCTCAGGATCACGCCCGAGGCGAGGCCCCCGAACACCAGCGGCAGCGCCACCGAGGACAGGGCCACTCCGGCCGGGTCGTCGGCGGGCAGGGGGGCGACGTCGGTTACGGTGACCGACTGCGAGGTACTCGCCTCCTGCTGGACCTGTGCGAGCGTGGCGGCGTCGGCGCCCTGCGCCTGGGCTGCGGCCACGGCCTGCGCGTCAATCTGTGCCTCCAGTGCGGTGGCGAGGTTGGTCAGCAGTGCGGAGTAGGGGCCGCCCGCGCCGGAGGCGGTTACCACCTCGACTTGCTGGCCCGACTCGTCGGCGGTGATGGCGATCCCGCCGATGGCCTCACGGTTCTCAACCGCGCTGGTCACCGCCTGGGTGTCCTCGACGACGGTCACCTCGAACACTCCGGGTGCGGAGGTCTCCAGCTGACTCAGCAACTGGTCCTGTGCGGCCTCCGGTGCCGCGAGCGCCAGGGGCAGGTCCTTGGCGCCGGAGCTTATGGACGGCGCCAGGAACGCCAGGAGCATGAGGATGATGACGGCGGGAATGCCGATGGTGGCGAGCAGGAGCCCGCGGGTGGAACGCCGCGGGTCCTGGGGCGCGGCGGGGACCTGCGCCGGGGTGGTTCGTGGGGTGCTCATCGCTTGCTCGATTCTGTAAGTGGAACGATATGCTCCGGATGCGTTCCGGAGCGTATCGCTCCGGATGTAGTCTGGGCAAGCCCGCGGGGACATCCGCGGGGGAGAGGAGCATCACTATGCGCGTGGACGCCGCCGCCAACCGCGAGGCGATCGTCGAGGCTGCCAAGAACCTATTCGCCGATGTCGGCGTAGACGTCCCCGTCAGGAGGATTGCGGCTCAGGCGGGCGTCGGCATGGGGACGCTGTACCGGCATTTCCCGGACCGGATGAGCCTGGTGGTCGGGGTTGCCGACGCGGTCTACGAGCGCCTGGACGCGGCCGCGGGGCGCTGCGAGCAGGCCTGGGGAAGCGCCCCCGAGGCTGCCTGGGCGGGCTTCGTGCACGAGCTGGCGGCGCTGCGGTTGGGGCGGCTGCTGATGCAGGTCGGCGGCAGCTCCGAGCTGTTCGCGGCGGGTGGTCCCGGGCCCGGCCTGCGCGAGCGCGCCCTCACGCGAATCGCGCAGGTGCTTGAGCGCGCGCACGCCGCGGGGCTTGTGCGTCAAGACGTCGACCCCATCCGATTTCAGGTTGGCGTGGTCGAATTATCCCGGCCGCTGGGGGCGGCCGTCGATGAAATGGCCCCCGGCTGGCAGGACTGGCTGGTTGACGTCTACCTGCGGGGGCTGCGACCCTAGGGGCGGGGCCGGTCGAGTGTGCTGTGAGCACTGTGCTGCGCGGCTGCCCTGTGGTTGCCGCGCCGCTGTTGCGCGGTGAGGCTGCTGCGCGGTGAGGCTGCTGTGAACGACCACTCGGACCACATCGCCGTGGTGTCTTGACAGATGTTGGCTGTTCCTGGAAGCGTCGGGCTAGACTCGCGCCAACAGGCAGGAAGGTGTTCCTATGGCCATCGTCGTCCCGGTGCATCACGACGCCCCGGTCCGCCACGAGCTTCCCGGGGTTGGGGAGGCCCGCGCCTACTGGGTGGATGAGACCACCCTCGCCTGGCCCGCCGACCTGCTGCCGGCGATGGTTGACGTAGGGGCGCTGAGCGCACCCCCGACGGAGGGGGCCACAACCCGCACACCCGTAACCTTCGGGCTCGTGACGTCCCCCGAAGGGGGCGCGCGCATCGTGGACGGGATTTTGGACCGAGGCCCCGGCGGCACGGAGATCCCCCTATCCATCGTCGGCTCCCTGGAGGATCTGCTCGGGGAGGAGGCCATGGCCGCACACCCCGCCCTGCGCGGCTACCTGGCCCTGTCACTGGAGGACGAGTTCGGTGGCCGCAGCGTCGAGCGCGAGGACATAACACTGCTGCTGACCGGTCAGCTGGCGGTGGTGCAGCGTACCTCGGCCTCCACCGGTGGCTGGATCACTGCCTTCACCGGCGTGCAGACCTGGCCCCTGCTCGACCGCCTGTACGCAGGCGCGGCGGCCCGCGACGGCTCGGCCCCGCTCGGCGCCGGCATCGGCCCCGACGGCGCACCCACCTTCGCCCTGTGGGCACCCACCGCCGTCGACGTCGTCCTGCTCGCCTGGCCCACCGGCGACCCGACCGGCTCCGCCCCGCTGGCGGAGGGGGACCCGGTTCGCGTGCCCGCAGGTCGCGCTGACGCCGAGTCCTGGGACGGCCGCTGGGAGGTGGGTGGCCCAGCCGCCACCGCAGCCGGCATCGACACCGGCGCGCAATACCTGTGGGAGGTGAGCGTGTATGTCCCCTCCACCGGAAAGGTGGAGACGAACCTGGTCACCGATCCCTACTCGCGCGCGCTGACCGTGGACTCGCGCAGGAGCGTCGTCGTCGACCTGGGGCAGCGCGCGCTCAAGCCCTCGAACTGGCGGGAGAACCTGAGCCCCGTCGTCGCCAATGACGCGGCCCGCGCCATTTACGAGCTGCACGTGCGCGACTTCTCCGCCGCCGATGACTCCGTGCCAGAAGAGCTGCGCGGTACCTACGCGGCCTTCTCCCTCGCCTCCGCGGGAACCCGTCACCTGCGCAGTCTCGCTGCCGCGGGCATCGACACCCTCCACCTGCTGCCCACCTTCGACTTCTGCTCCGTGCCCGAGGAGCGTGCCGCCCAAAGCGTCCCGGAGATTCCCGCCGACGCCTCCGCGGCCTCGCGCCGCCCACAGGCCGCCATCACCGCCGTCGCCGATCAGGACGCTTACAACTGGGGCTACGACCCCTGGCACTGGTTGGCCCCCGAGGGCTCCTACGCGCGGGCGGGCAGGCAGGACGGCGGGGCGCGCGTATACGAGTTCCGGGAGATGGTCGGCGCCATCCACGGCATGGGCCTGCAGGTGGTGCTCGACCAGGTCTTCAACCACACCGGGGCCTCGGGCCAGGATCCGCACAGCGTGCTCGACCGGATCGTGCCCGGCTACTACCACCGGCTGGATGCCGCGGGGAACGTGGAGATGTCCACGTGCTGCAACAACATCGCCACCGAGCACCGCATGGCCGAACGGCTCATGATTGACGCCTGCGTCTCCTGGGTGGTCGACTACCGGGTCGACGGCTTCCGCTTCGACCTGATGGGTTACCACTCACTGGCAACCATGACGCATCTGCAGGAGGCCCTGGCCGAGGTCGCCGATGACGCGGTCGGGCACTGCATCTACCTGTACGGCGAGGGCTGGAACATGGGGGAGGTGGCGAATAACGCCCTGTTCACCCAGGCCAAGCAGGGGCAGGCGGGCCTGCTGGGCATTGGCACATTCAACGACCGTGTGCGTGACGCCGTCCACGGCCGCAGCGATGACACCGACCCGCGCGTGCCGCAGGGGCTGGGTAATGGCGAACTGACCGACCCCAACGGCTATGACGACCGCTCCGAGGAGACCAAGCGCAATGACCTGGCCTGGCGCACCGACCTGGTTCGCCTGGCCCTGGCCGGCAACATGCGGGACTTCGAGCTGCATGCCGCCGGCGCGCAGTGGGTCAGAGGTGAGGAGATCAGCTACGGCGATCAGCCCGCCGCGTACGGGTACGCCCCCACCGACGCCATCAACTACGTCGATGCCCACGACGACGAGACCCTGTTCGACCGGCTCGCCTACAAGCTGCCGCTGGGCACGTCCATGGCCGAGCGCATCCGCATGAACACGCTGTGCCTGGCCACCGTCACGCTCGGGCAGTCACCGTGCTTCTGGGCAGCGGGCACGGAGCTGCTGCGCAGCAAGTCACTGGACACCGACTCCTACAACTCCGGCGACCACTTCAACGCTATCGACTGGACCGGGCAGGACAACGGTTGGGGCCGTGGCCTGCCGCCGGCCGCCCGCAACTTCGATGCCTGGGTGGTGCAGGCCGGCATCCTCATGCGCGAGGACCTGCGCCCAAGTGCACAGGACATCGCCACCGCCCGGGCGCAGGCGCTCGACCTGCTGCGACTGCGGCGCTCTAGCCACTTGTTCTCCCTGGGGTCGGCCGCGCTGATACGCGAACGGGTGTCGTTCCCGAGCGGCGACTTCGACACGCCCGGGCTGGTGATCATGCTGATAGATGACGGCGCCGGGGCAAGTGACATCGACCCGGACTTGGACGGGCTGCTCGTGGTGATCAACCCCGCCCCCGGAACCGTCGAGCAGCGGGTGGATGCGCTGGTGGACCGCTACTTCGAGCTGAGCGACATCCAGTTGGAGGGCGCCGACCCGATCGTGAAGGACACCCGCTTCGACGCGGGCACCGGCACCATCACCATCCCCGGCCGCACCGTCGCCGTCCTGTACGAGCGCTGACCATGCGCACTGGCCACAAGCGCTGACCACCGCCCTTCGCCCCTCGCGAGACCGGCACTTGTGACACGCTGAGACCGGCACTTGTGACGTGCTGAGACCGGTTCTTGGTGTTTGAGGGTGTGTGGGTCTGGGGGTTCGTGTGTTGTCGGGACGGTGTTGATGTGACGGTTCGTACCTTCGCGTCAGGGTTCGTATGTTCTGGTCGGCGGTTCGTACTTTGTTGTGACTGTGCTGTCTCCACACTTCTGGGACGGTTGAGTCTCATGACTTCTGGGACGGTTGAGTCTCATGGGTTTTGGGACGGTTGGGAGC
>NZ_PIZC01000025.1:6164-7836 GCF_019325145.1 Actinomyces sp. 594 | reverse complement strand
CAAAACAAAAACCAAACAAAGAAACCAACAAAAAACACCAACCAAACAAACAAACACGACACACTATCGAGATCCCAAACAACACACCCAGAAGAGATTCACCGGCCGCAAGGCCAGGCCCTCTCTCAAGGCACCGGAGTAGCTTATCCAGACCCGCGTTCCTCCGTCAAGCCCGAGATCAGTGATCCCCGTCTCGCCAGAGTCTCATGCCGACGCTTTTCAGGCGCCAACCGAGCCTGGTAACTGCTCCTAACCGCTGCTCACACCTTCCGGCGTTCGCCGCGGCGGGGAGTACTTTACGCACATCCCGACGGATCACGTCAAACCGTGCGGCAGTGACGTCCAGCACCCTGGAGCGATACTGCCCGGCCTCCCCAACTCGCCAGTACACCGCGGACACGCAGATCGGCTCGCTCCAGGGGTAGTTTCAGCCCATGGCTCCCAGCCGCAAGCCCGACAGCAAGCGCTACACCGTGGACTACGACTGGTTGTGGCGGCGGGAAGATCCGACCGCAAGGGCGACACTCAGGCTGGTCGTCTCCCACCGCTCACCCCGCCTTGCCGCCCGCGCGGTGGAACGGCTACTTGCACGGCTTCCGGCCGGCTCCGGCGGTACTCGCGGCTCCGGCGGGTGGGTGGTACTCCCTGTACCCGACGATCCATGCGCTTTGGACATCGTCTCCGGTGGGCAGGACGTCGCCGATGGCATCCAGTCCGGAGCGGATGCGATCTACGACGCCTTGATCCCGCTCGAGAACCTCAGCCTGTCCTGGCATGAACTCACCCCGGACACCGTTCCCGGCCGTTCCACCAGCTAGGCACCAACGAGCACCTCGCCGGAAGCTCCCAACCGCACCCGATACGGCCCGACGGGCGATCAGGCGCGAATTTCACTAATGCGTGCCTTGCCGGACGTGGGGCGCCCCGACTAGCCTCGGCCGTCCCGGCAACGAGGTGTTCAAACTCGACCAGTGCACGCGCATTGACCAGCCGGGCACGTCCAGGAGTTCCAGTGGAAACCCGCACAGTCCTGGAGATCGTTGGATGGGCCGGATCGGGCCTCGTCATCGTCTCCCTGGTGGTAGCCAATCAGCGAACCTTCCGTAGGCTGAACCTAGCCGGCTCCCTCATCGCCACGGCTTACAACCTGGTCCTCGGCGTCTGGCCCGCGGTCGGTATGAATGCAACGATCGCCCTCATCGATTTGTACTGGCTGATCCGCCTGCGTCGCAGCGTCTCCCCCTTACCGGAGTCGGGCGAAGTACCGGGTCTCGTCAGGTTTGGGGGTGCGGGGTCGGTTCGCCGGGTCGAGGGTAGGCGCCTGCGCCTACGGAGGGGCCGGCGGTGAGGGGACCGCTAGCCGCGATTCTGCTGTGTGGCTGCGTGGCTGCGTGGCTGTGTGCTGCGGTGGCCTGCTACGCCACTCCGGGGATAACAACGCCGGTTAACGGCCTGCTGAAGGGCTGCAAGGCATACAGCAGGCAGGCAACTAGCGTTGCTGACGCCGAAGTGGCGTTGCAAAAGGCCCGGCGCACTACCAGCGGAGAGGGGCACGCTAACCGCCCGCACATCAGCCCCACAGGCTCGGGCCCGCCATACCGACAGCGACCACGACGGCGAGGCTCGTGGGGGTCGGCAGCAGGCCTCACCACCGAGCGCCCGCCCCGCCAAC